>JAGNWT010000001.1:112260-134079 GCA_017985935.1 Anaerolineales bacterium
CCGCCCGGAATTTCCCTTATCAGACCTCGATCTTTGCACCCGCATCGACGCCTTCAATTTCGCCATGCTCATTCAGAAAGAGCAAGAAAGCCTCATCATGAGGGCAATTAAATAATTCATCAGGAGTAATTAAATGTACACGCTTGGAGTTAGAAGAGAATTCATCGCCCGCCATTTTTTGATCGGAGGAGATTGGGGTCCGGAAAATTTCCCAAACTCCCATCACTACATCCTCGAACTGCAACTCAAGGGCGCCGAACTGGACCAGCACGGCTACCTTGTGGATATCGTGGATGTGGAAAAGCATCTCGATGAAGTGGTTGGCTACTACAAAGAACAAATGCTAAATGACAAGCCTGAATTTTCGGGGATCAATCCGTCCATTGAACATTTCTCGCGGATTCTTGCCATGACCTTGAACGAAAGGATCAAGGCAAAGAATATTTCCAAACTTAAGGTCGTCCTGTGGGAACATGCGAATGCATGGGCGGCATATTCGATCGACAGACTAAAAGCCTGATCATCTTTAAGGCTGGCAAGCTCAGTCTTCAAACATCACAACGAATTTTCCATGAAAATCGGTTTCCTCATCTATGGCTCGCTGGATATTCTCAGCGGCGGATATATGTACGACCGCAAACTGGTCGAATATCTGCGCGCGCAGGGTGACACAGTTGAAGTCATCTCCCTGCCCTGGCGCAATTACGCCGCGCATCTGACAGACAACCTTACCTTCAAACTTCCCAAAGGTCTCGATGTTTTGATCCAGGATGAATTGAATCATCCATCGCTCATTGCCGCAAACTCAGAAAAGCACCCCTACCCCGTCATTTCACTCGTCCATCATTTACGATGTTCGGAGCTTCGCCCGCAATGGCAAAATGCCATTTATCGTGCGGTCGAAAAAAAATACCTGCAAACTGTTGATGCTTTTATTTTTAATTCCAGGACAACGAAAGGCGTTGTGAACGGAGTGATCGGAACCGGCAAGCCGGACTTGATCGCATACCCACCCACAGACCGATTCGGTCAAGCGCTCTCTGAAGAACACATAAAAAATAGAAGCCGCAATGAAGTATTCCGAATTCTATTTTTAGGGAATGTCATTGAACGAAAAGGGCTTCACACCCTTTTAGCGGCTGTAAAAAATCAAAACGCGAAAATTACTGTGGATGTGGTTGGGGGGCTGACCGCAGAACCCGCGTACGCCAGACAAATGCAAGAGTTCGTTGCAAGCAACGGTCTTTCCTCAGTTGTCAGTTTTCATTCGTCCCTCAACAATGAACCCCTCGTTGAAAAATTCAAAAACGCCCATACACTCATTGTTCCGTCTTCCTACGAGGGATTTGGCATTGTATATCTTGAAGGCATGTCTTTCGGTCTGCCTGCCATCGGCACAACGGCGGGAGCAGCCAGCGAACTCATTGAGCATGGAAAGACCGGGTATTTGATAAAGCCCAATGATACGGCAGCACTCGCGCAGCATATCGCAATGCTCGCAGCAGACCGCGACCTGCTGGTTGAGTTGTCGCTCAATGCACGCACACGCTTCACCAAGCAGCCATCCTGGAATGAAACAGCCGGACAGGTCCGCAACTTCCTACACAACCTGATATGAAAAAAATCATCGGCATCATCCTCATCGCCATCTCTGCCGCATCCTTCGGGACGCTCGCCATCTTTGGAAGATACGCCTATGAAGATGGGATGGACACCTTTACAGTGCTCTTCCTGCGCTTCGGTGTTTCCGCGGCTTTCATGACCGTTATCCTGCTTCTGCGCAAAGAGCACCTGCCTCGCGGACGGATCCTCGCCCAACTGATCGGCATGGGGGCGTTGGGGTATGTGGGGCAGTCTTTTCTTTATATGAGCGCCATCAAGTATGCCTCCGCCGGATTGGTGGCATTGCTCCTTTATCTCTACCCAATGTTCGTGTTCATCCTCTCGATCTTTGTCCTGCATGAAAAAGCGACCACGGTCAAAGTCACTGCCCTGTTCCTCGCGCTGATCGGGTCTGCGTTGACCGTTGACCCGAACGGCGGACAATTCATCGGCGCACTGATGGCTGTCACCGCGGCGTTGATCTACTCCATTTACATCATCGTTGGCACGAACGTGATGAAGCATGTCAGCCCGGTTCAGTCCTCGGCAGTCATCTTCGCTTCTGCTGGCGCAGTTTTTGGGATGCTGGCGTTTGGCGGCGGCGCGCACTTCCCTGCCAGTAACGTGGGCTGGCTCGCCATGCTGGGAATCATCGTCATCTCCACGATCATCCCGGTGGTCACGTTTCTGGCCGGGCTTGAGCGGATCGGTCCCACCAATGCCGCCATGCTCTCCACGCTCGAACCGATCGTGACCGTGCTTCTGGCATCCTGGCTTTTCGGGGAGAAACTACTGCCCATTGTGATGCTTGGCGGAGGAATGATCCTGACAGCGGTGATCCTGTTGACAAGGGCGGAGCTGAGCAAGCAGTAAGGCAAGTTTTCAGTGCTATAATCTTTTTACAACACTTTATCGAGTCCCTGATTTTAAGATCCGCTGACTCACAACATCAGTAGTCCGCGTTGTTTTCCCGAACATTGATAGACTTCTGAAGAATAGGAAAACTTTGAACTTCGAACAATTCAATCTCGATTCCCGCCTGATGCAGGGAATCAAAAAGGCGGGCTATGAAAAAGCCACTCCGATTCAGGAGGCGGCCATCCCGGCTGCTCTTCGCGGACGTGACATCATCGGCACCGCACAGACCGGCACTGGCAAGACCGCCGCGTTCGTTCTCCCCATTTTGAACAAACTACTGGAAGGCCCGCGAAATGTAGCCCGCGCGCTGATCGTTACCCCCACCCGTGAGCTTGCGGAACAGATCCATGAGGTGACGCGGGTTCTATCAGCGGGGACCAAACTCCGCAGCGCAACCATTTACGGCGGCGTGGGACCGAACCCGCAGATCCAGGCATTGCAAAACGGCACAGAGATCCTCGTCGCCTGCCCGGGTCGTCTGCTTGACCTTATCGCGCAGGGTTATGCAAAAATGAATCACATCGAGGTCCTGGTGCTCGATGAAGCGGACCGCATGTTCGACATGGGCTTTCTGCCTGATGTACGCCGCATTGTGAAAGCCGTGCCCGAGAAACGACAGACCATGTTGTTCTCAGCCACCTTCCCTTCGGATGTGGAATTGCTGGCTCAACAAGCGTTGAAGCAACCGCAAAAGATCGCGATGGGCATTGTGAAGCCCGCGCACACCGTCTCGCATGCTTTGTATCCTGTCGCGCCGCACCTCAAGTCGGCGCTGCTCATTGAACTGCTCAAGCGCACCGATACAAATTCGGTATTGATCTTCACACGCACAAAATACCGCGCACAAAAAGTAGCGCAGCAAATTCTAAAAGCCGGTTTCAAGGTGACAAGCCTGCATGGTGACCGTACGCAAGGTCAACGCCAGGCCGCGCTAAAGGGATTCAAGAGCGGTCATCACGATATCATGGTCGCCACCGATATCGCCGCGCGCGGGCTGGATGTTGAAAGTATTTCGCATGTCATCAACTACGACATGCCCGATACCGCCGACGCCTACATCCACCGCATTGGACGCACAGGCCGCGCACAGCGCACAGGCGATGCGTTCACGCTGGTGACTTATGACGACAATGAGATGATCCAGATCCTTGAGCGCATCATGGGACAGCCCATCAAACGTGAGCTGGTAGAAGGATTCGACTACACGAGTCCCGCCCCGCCGAAATCGGATTCTGGCGGAAGAGGCAGAGGCGCCCCGAGAGATGGTCAACGCCCGCCGCGCCCCGCTCCCACACCGAAGAGCTACGGCCGGAACAGACTTGCCCCAAAAAAGAGATAACATAAAAAACTTCCCCGCACGGGGAAGTTTTTTATTCGCTATTATTCAGAGAGCGATAAGTCACTACTTAACAGTTTTGAGCGTATCGCACATCATAAAATCTTGTAAAATAAAAATACCTAGAAAGGAGGCGGACCATGCCTGAATCAGAAGCTGAACGGTTAAGACGCCTGCGCGAAAAACAACTCAGAGACCGCGATCCGCTTGAAAAAGAACGCAAATTCCAGCATAGCTCCTCGCTCAAAGAAAAGCGAATGCGAAAACCCCTCTCGCTGGCGGAAGATTGGGGCAACATCCCCCAGATCGTTAAAGTGCCGGTCTTCGGCTTGATCATCGGACTGATCGCCACCTACTTCATCGTCCGCCTGTGGGATTGGCAATATGCCATCTACGTGGGCGTTGGAGCCACACTCTTCCTGATCATTTTTGGCGCGGTGCTGGGCAATGCGCTTGATCTGCGCGAAGACATAAAAAAGCACCTGAAATAAAACAGGCTGCAAAAAGAGCCGCTTCACAAAAGCGGTTCTTTTTTTGTTGAAACATTTTGGCGGGATTCCCGTATAATGATTACGATAAATTATGATACACACATTTGAGATCGAAGGGCTCGCAATACAAACGGGCGACATCATTTGCACCATGAACGGAAAGCCGGATATTTTACCGGGCGAGTTCTGGCGGCTGGTTGGGCGCCTTGTTCCGGGTGATGTTGACCACGTGATCATGTACGTCGGTCCCGGTGGACGCTGTGTGGAGGCGGGCTCGCGCGGCGTGATCACATTTGACATCCCCCATTCAAGCTGGGACACTGAACGCATGGCACGCCAGCGTGGATTGCTGTTCGATTCGTTCTACGGGGTCGCCTCTCCGCTGGATGGACAAGGTTTCTCGGAAGAGGAAGAAGCAGAGATGCGGTCCACGGTTGCCCAATATTGTCTCGCGCAGGTCGGCAAACCTTACAACTTGAATTTTCTCAACGCAGAAACTGAAGATTCTTTTTATTGCAGTCAACTGATCTACAAAGCCTATCAGCAGGTCGGCATTGACCTGAACACCGGGCTATCCATCGAACAGTTACCCGGAACAAACTCCATCATCTATCCGCAAGAGATCTGGGGCGAGTGCATGCACCGGCTGGCGAACAAGCAAACCGTCCTCAACAACAAATAGAAAACAGATCCCCAAAAAAGAAACTGAAGCATACGCTTCAGTTTCTTTTCATCCCAAACGATACCGACGATTAAGTGGTTTATAATCTTCAGCCATGAACTTTCTAATCACCGGAGCCGCGGGATTCCTCGGCTCTTCGCTTGCAAATCATCTCGCCCGTGAAGGACACCAGGTAAGAGGTATTGACGATCTCTCCACCGGCGACCCGCAGGCGCTCGCACCCGATGTCCACTTTACCCGCGGCGATGTCAACGACCGCCCAAAGTTATGGACCCTCCTTCAAGATGTGGATGTGGTCTATCATCTTGCCGCGCGTGTTTCGGTGCAGGAATCCGTTTTATATCCCCGAGATTACAATGCCGCCAATGTGGGCGGGACTGTCGCCCTGATGGAAGCCATCCGCGACGTGGGAATCAAACGCGTCGTTCTTGCCTCGTCGGGAGCGGTGTACGGCGACATGGGCGACTCCACACTGGAAGAGTCTGCCACGCCCAACCCACGCTCACCTTACGCGGTTTCCAAACTCGCCGCGGAATATTACGTCCGCACCATTGGTGGATTGTGGGGAATTGAAACCGTCAGCCTGCGGATCTTCAACGCCTACGGACCCGGTCAACACTTGCCGCCGTCTCACCCGCCGGTCGTGCCACACTACCTGAGGCAGGCTCTGCGCGGCGGGACATTGGTCGCCCATGGTGATGGAAACCAGACCCGCGACTATGTTTACGTGGATGATGTGATCAGCGCCATGGTGGCGGCTTCCACCGCGCCGAATATCAACGGGCTGGTCATCAATGTTGGATCGGGGACAGAAACCTCCATCCGCGAACTGATCCGCACGGTGTTGGAAGTGACCAACAGCAAAGCCAACGTAGTGTACAACTCACAAACCCCCGGCGGAGTATCCCGCATGCGGGCAAACCTCAACCTGGCAAAGGAAAAATTACGTTTCCAGCCATCGATCAAACTGGATGAAGGATTGCGATTAACCCTCCAGCGGGATACGCGATTTAAGTAATCAGGTTTGGGTCTTCATTTTTTATCCTGCCAAAAATGATCCTTCCCACGCATTTTTTTAACCGACCGACATTGACCGTCGCCCGAGAATTGCTCGGCGCTCGTTTGGTACGAGAGCAGGACGGCATAAAATTGGTCGGGCTGATCTCGGAGACCGAAGCATATTTCGGATTTGACGACCTCGCCAGCCACGCCAAAGCCGGCAGAACGATTCGCACAGCGCCCATGTTCGGTCCACCGGGACATGCCTACATCTACTTCACTTATGGCAATCATTGGATGTTGAATGCCGTAACCGAAGCAGAAGGCTTCCCGGCAGCCGTTCTGATCCGCGCCATTCAGCCAGTGGAAGGCGTGGAGGTGATGCTTGAGCGGCGCAACGGGCGCGATACATTGGGTCCCGGCAAACTAACGCAAGCGATGGGAATCACTAAAAGCGAGAATAATGTCAATTTGACAGAGGCAGGCTCCAGTTTAAGGATCGAACGGGGAATCTCAATCCCTGAAAATAGCGTGACGATTGGTCCCCGCGTGGGTTTAAATAAAACGCCAGAGCCGTGGTTTTCCAAGCCCTGGCGATTTCTGGTAAAAGAACAGATATTAAGGAATCGAGGAGATTAATATGGGCTTATTGGATGGAAAGAACGCACTTATTTTTGGTCTGGCAAATGACAAGTCGATCGCCTGGGGCATTACGCAGGCTTTCAAGCGCGAAGGCGCGAACATCGGCATCAGTTACGCAGGCGAGGTTTTGGAACGTCGCGTAAAGCCGCTTGCCGAGCAGGTGGATTGCAAATGGGTCGAAGAATGTGACATCACCAAGGATGAACATATTGCCGCGACGGTGGAGAAAGCCGCAAAGCATTTTGGCAAGATCGATGTATTGGTTCACTCCATTGCATACGCCGGGCGCGACGAACTGAGCCGCCCCTTCCACGAGACCAGCCGCGAAGGGTTCAAGACCGCGCTTGAGATCAGCGCATTTTCACTGGTTGCACTCTCGCACGCTTTTCTGCCGATCATGAATTCCGGCGCTTCGATCATGAGCATGACCTATCATGGATCGGTCAAGGTCGCGCCGCATTACAACGTGATGGGCGTGGCTAAAGCCGCATTGGAATCATCCACCCGCTACCTTGCCTATGACCTCGGACCGAAAAACATCCGTGTGAACGCCATCTCTGCGGGTCCGATCCGCACGCTGGCGGCGGCGGGCGTGGGCGGCTTCCGCGATATGTACAAGCACTTTGCAGATATCGCCCCCATGCGTGAGAACGTCACCATCGAAGATGTGGGCAACTCGGCGGTTTTCCTTGCTTCTGACCTGTCCTCCCATATCACCGGAGAGATCATGTATGTCGATTCTGGTTTCAACATCATGGGCGTGCAGATCAGCGAAAAGGATGAGGAAAGCAAGTAAAACATTACCAAAAAGCATCAGTTCAGGGCGCGGACTTCAAGCGGTCGGCGCTCTGATTTTTTAAGGTAAAATTACTCTTAATATGTTCAAACGCAACAGCACCCCAGCAGAAAGCCCACAACCTGTCCAAGCCGTAGAACGCATCACCTCGGTGTTGGGTTCGGGTCTCATTTGGCACGGAAGCATCAACGGTTCCGGCGGCGTGCGCATCGAAGGCGCATTTGAAGGTGAGATCGCCCTGCGCGGCATGCTCGTGGTCGGCGAAACAGGGCGCGTGACCTGCCAGAACGTGCGCGCAAACACCGTCATTGTGGCGGGCGCAGTACGCGGCAACATCACCACCCAAAAACTGGAGATCCGCGCCTCGGGACGTGTGTGGGGAGATGTGGTCACCACCGCGTTCGTGACCGAAGAAGGTGCCTTCCTGCGCGGGCAGATCCGTATGGAAGAAACGGTCGAACTGGACCTCGAGCCTGCTCCTGAGTCCACGCCTTCGGAAGCCGCCCAGGCAGAATCCATTGCCCAAATGCCGATGCAGATCCCACCTCAGGAGCCGCCGACGGCTGCTGTCGAAACCACCCAAAAATTGATGCGGAAAAAGAAGTCACCAGAATCCTGATCACTCCCCTCTCCACTGGAGAGGGGAATTTGTAAATTATGAAATACAAAGACCTCAACATTCAAACCCAACGTGAATTCCCAAACAACGCGCGGACTCAGGGCTTCGGCTGGCTTGTCCGCGCAGGATATTTGACCCGCGAAAATGAGATCCTGCCGCTCGGTCAACAGACGCTCGCAAACTTCAAACAACGCGCGGCTGGAGCCCCTCAAGCGTTTCTAAAATCCATAGGAATCCCCACCACCCAGGGAATATACGGTCACCTCTTTTTCCTGCTCGAAGCGGGCAGGGAGGATATTTTCATATGCCGCGAATGCGACTATGCCGATCTGGCAGAAACAGCCAGCGCTCAAAACTTCCGCCTTCAGCCGCGTGAAAAACTTGAAGTTGAAAAAGTTTTCACGCCCAATTGCAACACGATCGAATCGCTGGCAAAATTCCTGAAGATCAGTGCAGACCAAACCGCAAAGGCGTTAATGTTCGTTCGCATTGCCGATGGGAAATTCATTTTCATTGTCATGCGCGGCGACACACAACTAAATCCTCACAAACTCCAAAAGCATATTGGAGACGTCCGCCCTGCCACAGTGGAAGAGATCGCAAGCGTTGGCGCAGTACCGGGATTCGCGTCCGCGATCGGGATCCAAAACGCCCTGGTCATTGTTGATGAACTGATCCCCCGCTCCGTGAATTTGGCAGCCGGCGCAAACGAAGACCAGTACCACTTGCTCAACACAAACTATGGAAGGGATTATTCAGCCGATCTTGTCTTGGAGCTGGTGCAGGCTCAAGACGGCGACATTTGCATAGCATGTGAAAACGAATCCATCTTCCAGGAAAAAGGCGAAATCCTTGTGGACGACAAAGGCAGAACCGTTGACATGAATATTCTGTTGGCTCTCGCCGAGACCCATCGCGACGACAAAGGGCTGACCCTGCCAAAGTCCGCGGCGCCTTTCGATGTGTACCTGATGCACGTTCCCGGCAAAACGATCAACACGCTTGAAAAAGCCGAAGAGATCTACAACTCCCTGCAAAGCGCGGGTATCTCCGTCCTGTTCGATGACCGCGACGAAAGGGCGGGCGTCAAATTCAACGACGCCGACCTGATCGGCTGCCCGTTCCGTGTGACGGTCGGAGAGAAGGCGCTTCAAAACGGGATGGTAGAATTGAAACCGCGCAAGGAAAAAGAGAATCAACTTATTCCGCTCGATCAACTGATCGACACCTTGCAGCGAGAAACAAGGTCAAACGTTTAAAGTTAAACGTTTTTATGAACACCGGACATTTCCCCCCACCCAAACGACGCGGCATGATCGTGCATGGCGTTCTTATACTGGTCCTGGCAGTGATCGCCATTGCAGGGTTCATCAGTCTTTCGCGCACAACCGTGGGACCCTCCTTTCTGATCTCGCTGCTGGTCACGTTCATCGCTTTCATTCCCCTGCCATTTCTTGCGTATCGCACCTACTCCCTGCTGCGCGCCGACTATCACATGGACCGCGACAGTCTTGCCATTTATTGGGGTCTGCGGGTGGAAGATATTCCGCTGACCGACATCGAGTGGATCCGCCCTGCGGAAGATCTCACCCGACCATTATCGCTGCCTGCCCTGCCGCTACCCGGAAGTTTGCTCGGTCTTCGCCGCCACCCTGACCTGGGCGTGGTGGAATTCCTCGCCTCGGATGTGAAAAAATTACTGCTGGTGGCAACTGCAAAACGAGTCTTCGTCATCTCGCCCGAAAACCCCTCCGCGCTGGCACAGACCTTCGCACGCGCAACCGAACTCGGAAGCCTCGCCCCCGCCGAAGCCAAATCGGTCTATCCATCCTTCGTTGTTTCGCAGGCATGGGAAAGCGGCGCCGCACGCTATCTTTGGCTGACGACCTTATTCCTCAACCTGGGTCTCTTCATTTGGGCAAGTCTCATCATCCCCAGCACGGCGCGCATCGCGCTTGGTCCGCAGTTCGCAGGGAGCGAGCTCGCCACCGTCCCATCTTCACAGCTCATCATCTTCCCGGTTGCCAGCCTGTTGCTTGCCGTGACCGGCTGGATCGCGGGCTTATATTATTATCGTTGGGAAAAAGAACGTGTGCTCGCCTTCATCATCTGGGGTTCGAGCATGCTTATGAGTTTGCTTTTTCTGTTGGCAGTGCTGTTCATTATTACAACTCCTGTGTAACGTTCAACATTAAACGTTGAACGTTTGGAATATACATGCAACTTCTCCTTGGTTTTATCCTCGCACTCATCATCGCCTTTCTCGCATACAAAGCCCGCAGCCTCAACCCAAGCGGAGCCATTGCGGCGGCATTCACCGGCACCATCATCTTCGGCATTGGCGGCTGGGAATGGGCGATCCTCCTGCTCACCTTCTTCATCACGTCCTCTGCTTTAAGCCGCGCCTTCAAAAAGCGTAAGCAGGGTCTCGACGAAAAATTTTCCAAGGGACACGAGCGTGATGCGGGGCAGGTATTCGGCAATGGCGGCATCGCCACGCTCTTCGCCGCCCTGCAATTTTTCTTTCCCGAATCCCCGATCCCCTGGCTGGGCTTCGCCGCCTCCCTTGCCGCGGTCAATGCCGATACATGGGCAACCGAACTCGGCGTGCTGAATCCCAATCCGCCGCGCATGATCACCAACTTAAGCAAAGTGGTGGAAAAAGGCACCTCGGGCGGAATCTCTCTGGTCGGCACACTCGCCTCCCTCACAGGTTCAGCGTTAATTGCAGTCCTCGCTTCTTTCTTAACCGACAACTGGTGGCTGTTCCCGTATGTCACCCTCGCAGGGTTGGTTGGTTCGCTCTTTGACTCCCTGCTTGGCGGCACGGTTCAAGCCATGTACTACTGCCCCACCGACAAAAAAGAGACCGAGAAACATCCCCTCCACACCTGCGGCACACCCACCCACCACATCCGCGGCTGGAAGTGGCTGGACAACGACTGGGTTAATTTTTCTTGCAGCGTGGCAGGGGTCTTCGCTGCATTTTTACTTTACATGATCTAAACCCCATATTCATCATCGATAACCCAACCTTATGAAAACCTCTCCCATCCTCGTCACTGGCGCAAGCGGATTCGTCGCCATCCATACCATCATCCAACTCCTTGAGCAGGGATATGCCGTTCGCGGCACGATCCGCTCGTTGAAAAAGGAAGCTGACTTACGAAAAACCATCTCCAGATACGTGCAGGCAAATGACCGGCTGGAGATCCTGCCTGCAGACCTGGAGCAGGCTGCGGGTTGGGAAGGAGCGATGAGCGGTGTCGAAACTGTCTTGCATGTCGCATCTCCCTTCCCGTTGTTCGAGCCTGAAAAGGAAGATGATCTCATCATCCCCGCAGTGCAAGGGACTTTGCGCGTTTTGCGAGCCGCGCACAATGCTGGCGTGAAGCGCGTGGTTCAGGTTTCATCGGTTGCGGCGATCTCTTCGGGGCACAACGGCGAGAATAAAACCTTCACCGAAGCAGACTGGTCTGACCTGACCAAGGACATTGGCGCGTACGCCAAGAGCAAAACCCTCGCAGAGCGCGCCGCATGGGACTTTATCAACGGGGCTGAGAACACCAACAAGATGGAGCTCGCCACCATCAACCCTCCGTTGATCATGGGACCCGTGCCGAACAAGGATTTTCGCACTTCCATTGAACTGGTCCGCACGATCATGCTTGGGCAGGTGCCGGGCGTGGGGCGCATCAAAATGGGCGTCGTGGATGTGCGCGACGTTGCCTCTGCGATCATCCTTGCCATGCAAACACCTGAAGCCGCGGGGAAGCGCTGGTTGGTTGCTGCGGATAAGTCCTTGTGGCTCAAAGATATCGCCGAGTTGTTGCATGGCAAATATGCGGGCAAGTACAAGATCAACAAGATCCAGTTCCCAAGTTTTCTTGTGCGCTTCATTGGGGTGTTCGATAAAAAAGTTTCCCGCGTTACTCAAAGTCTTGACTGGGATTACGAACTCTCCAATGCCAATGCCAAACACATCCTCAAATGGACTCCGCGCCCCGCAGAAGAATCCGTGCTTGCAATGGCAGAGAGTTTGATCGAGCAAGGCGTAATATAAAAAATAAAACTCCGAGACCATGGTCTCGGAGTTTTTGATTCTTATCCTCTCCAGATCTTGAAATCTTTCAAACTGGAGCCTCCTAAAAATTCCCGCACAATGGAATTGCCGGGGATGAGGTTGACGTCCAATGGCAGGAACCACTCAAGGAAGGCAAGGAGTCTGCGGGCTTCGATGAACTCAGGGGTGCGGTGCGGAACCTGACGCAGAAGCGGCTCAGCCAACGGGCGCAGGACAGCCAGCTCATAGACCAATGCAGAGTTGAACATCACATCGGCATTTTCCTGATAAGGGAAGATGTGCCGCTTCTCGCCGCGGCGGACAGACTCCCAGCGGCTGATGGTCTGCGCTGCGGAATAGCCTCGCTCACGCGCGTCACGCACCATGCGGCGGATGAGCCGCGTATCGGTGGTGGAAACCCTGTTGTGACGGTCCAGGTTGAGCTGTGTCAAAGCGGAGACATAAACCCGAAACGCTGAGTCAGACAGCCGTTCCGGAATGAGCCGCGGATTCATCCCGTGGATGCCTTCGAGGATAAGAGGCTGGCCATCCTTCAATTGGATGATGTCGCCTGTTTCGCTCATCCCTGTCTTGAAGTTGTACCTCGGTAACTGGACCTGTTCTCCGTTCAACAGTTTCTCAATGTCCTGCGCGAGGCGGGCAACATCGAGAGCTTCAAGAGTTTCAAAATCGGGCTTGCCGTCTTCGCCCAATGGAGTTTTATTGCGGTCAATGAAGTAGTTATCCAGTTCGAGCGGAAAGGGAGAGATGCCGCGCGCCAGCAATTGGACGGCAAGGCGGCGCGACGAAGTGGTTTTGCCTGAAGAGGAAGGTCCTGCGATCAAAATGATGCGCGAATTTTTTTGCGTGATCTGCTGGGCAATGTCTGCAAAATTTTGCTCGTGCAAAGCCTCAGAGACGAGGATGATCTCATCGGCACGTCCTGACTGAATGGCATCGTTGAGCGAACCGACATTGTCAATGTCGAGGCGGGTCAACCAATCGCCGTATTGGCGGAAGGTGGATAACAGTTTCGGGTAATCGCCCATCGGCTCAACATGTGTGGGCGCATGACGGCGTGGAAAGTGAAGGGTGAAACCGCCGACGACCTGGGTGATGTTGAACCAGCGCAGATACCCCGTGGAAGGGACCATATACCCATGAAGATAATCCATGCGGTTACCGATGCTGTACAGGGTGAGGTAATCTTTATGGCGGTGCGAGAACAACCGTACCTTGTCGTGATAACCAAAGCTCTTGAAATATTGTATGGCGTCCTGAATGGGGATCTCTTTACGCCCGAACACCAGATCATCATCCACATGTTTTTGCATGTGGGCTTTGAGAGAGTCGATCTCGGTCTGGGTCAACGCTTCACGCTCGGTCACCTGACAGTAGAACCCGCCCGATGAAACCGAGTGGTCAATGGTGAGTTTGGCTTTCGGAAAAAGTTCAGCGAAGACGATCTCGAGCAGGAAGATCAATGAGCGGCGATAGATGCGCGCGCCGTCAGCAGTATCCATGGTGACCGGGGTGCAGTGCGCTTCGACCTCCACGGGATAGGTCAGTTCGTGGATCTCGTTGTTCAGGATGGCAGCGACGATGGGTGCGGAAAAATCGTCCTTGACCTGCTTCAAGAACTCCCCCACCTGAGCACCGCGTGGACCAGTGAGCGAGCGTCCATCGGGCAGGTGAATTTGAACTTCAGGATTCGGCTGGGAAATTTTTATGGACATTTTTGGGGTACAGGTTGAAAGTTGAAGGTTGGATCAACGATTGAGTTTTGACAATAATTTTTCAGGTCGATTCGCGTACTCTTCAAGTGGGATCTCCTTGTTGGTCAGGGCAAGGAGTGTATGGGTCAGCAAATCATTGACAGGTGTGGGAACGCCATGAACTTTTCCCTCGCGCACCACCGCGCCGTGCAGGTATTGCACCTCGCTCTGTCCACGCCCGGAGTACAGGTCAATGTGGAAGGATGGCATCTTCGCACCGCGTCCGCTGCCGGCGGCTTTGGAAAGGAAAGGCTTAGAGAGCCAGAGCGGCATGCGTGTGGCAAAAGCCAGCGCTTTGACGGGTGTACCGGGCAGATCAAATACTTCAAGGTTCAAGGCTTTCATCACTGCCAGGCATTCGGCGAGCATATCGATCTCAAGTTTGTATAAACGCTTGTCGGCAAAGACCTGCGCCGCGGTCATGTTCAAGATCGCAGAGGTGGGATTGGCAATCAGATTGGTCAACATCTTCGACCATTTCATTCCATGCGGTTCGGGGTACAACCGGCACTTGAGGTACGCGCCATCCATCGCCGAGACCAGTTTCTCCGAGAGCGGATGACCCGCCGCGACGCCGACCCCGCGCAATTTCTCGAGGACAATATCTCCTGCGCCGCGCCGTCCTATGGCGGTCGTGACCGTGCCATAGATCACCTTCTCCGGTCCGAGCGCGCCCGCAATAGCCTGCTCATTCTCCACGCCATTGGACAGACACAGGATGGGCGGAAGTTTTTCGGCGAAGGGTTTCATCCCCTCTAGAGCGGCAGCGGTATCAAATGATTTCAAGGCAAAGAGCGCCACATCAAAGGGACCGAATTTCAGAGCAGACTCCAAGGAAGGTTCGATCACGAACGAGCGCGGCTCAATGACAAAAGCGTCTTTGGTCTGCCGCCTCTCGTCAATGGTCAGGTCCAGCCGCAGACCACGCTCACGCAGCTGCTCGACCATTTTGGGCTGCTCAACAAAAACGATATTGTGTCCCGCCAGTGCAAGCGACCCGCCGAAGTAGGTCCCGATCGCGCCCGCGCCAAAGACCAGCACGTTTAATTTATCTGAATTCTTGATGCTCGAAATGGATGATTGCAAGTGTTCCTCGATAAACAGGGTTGAATTTTTAAAACAGACTTCCTGCCAAATGCCATCGGCAAAGGTTCAGGAAGCGGTTGATATTTTTACTCGGTGTTCTTCCAGTGTGAATGATCGTTCAATCTTTCCACCGCCCAGCGATGCTGATGCGGGAAGTATCTCAACTGTGCGAAGGCTGTATTTCCAAATCGGAAGCTCACGCCCGCGTTGTTCGCCTGCGGAGCGAGTCCCAGCACGGCATGCATCACCTGATTCAACATGCCGCCATGCGAAACGACCAGATAGCGAGCCGGCTCGCGTCTGAGCAGGCTGTGCAAAGCCTGCCCGGCCCGCAGGAACAACTCCCAGTCTCCTTCACCTTTGCCGCCTACAAAGTCATAAGGCGTGGTAAACGCGGGCGGAGGGAATTTCTGGCGTGCCTCGGAGTGGGTCAGTCCTGCAAAATCTCCGTTATTGCGCTCCATCCAGATCGGGTCGGTTTCCAACTTGGTTCCCAACGCGCTGGAAAGGATCTCAGCGGTTTCCCGCGCGCGCTGCAAAGGGCTGGCGATGACCAGGTCAAAACGGACGGCTTCCTGCAGCCATCGTCCAGCGAGAGTGCGTGCCTGCTCACGCCCGGTTTCGGTCAGCGGAAAATCTGCCTGCCCCTGCCAGCGAGCTTCGGCGTTCCCCACCGATTCACCGTGACGAAGCAATGTGATCTGATATGGTTGAGGTCTACTGCTCTCCATCTTTGTTTTTTCCTCCCTTAACAAGATAAATGGGACGGCGCTTGACTTCCTGAAAAATGTATCCCACGTACACGCCAATGAAACCGAGCAGGATCATGATGATGCCGCTTGCGATCAGGCTGATGGCCATCAGCGAACTCCAGCCGGCAACAATTCGTCCGGTCTGACCGGTGAGCCACAAATAAGCGACCCACAACATTTGTGCAACAGCCAGAACAAGGAAAGCCAGACCCGAACTCAAGCCAATGTACAACGGAGCGAGTGAAAAAGAAAAGACCGCATCTGAAGCGAGGCGCATCATCTTTCCAAGCGAATACTTGGACTGACCCGCCAGCCGTTCGGGCTCGTGATACGGAAGGATGACGCTGGCGTATCCCATCCACGAGATCATGCCGCGTAAAAAGCGATGATACTCATGCATGGACTTCAAACCATTCAACGCGTCACGCGAGAGCGCGCGAAAATCCGCCGCACCCTGCAAGACCTGCGTCCCGCTGATGATATTGATCAGACGATAAAAAAGATTGGAGGTTACTTTCTTGAAGGTAGCCGCCCCACCCTCATCGATGCGCTGGGTCTGAACGATGTCGTAACCCTGTTGGATCAGGTTGAGCATCTGCAAGATCATCTCGGGCGGGTGCTGTCCATCGCCGTCCATGGTGATGATCACATCGCCGGTGGCGGCGTCCATGCCGGCTGTCAGCGCGGCCTGATGCCCAAAATTGCGGCTGAGTTGGAGCAGGGAAATGCGCCGGTCGGCGTCTGCGATTCTTCGAAGCGTATCCGCCGTCCCGTCGGATGACCCGTCATCCACATAAATGATCCGAAAATTATGAGGAATCGACCCAAGCACATCACAAAGATGCCCGTGGATTCGTTCGATCAGTCCGGCTTCATTGAAAACAGGGATGACGATATCTACATCAAGTCTTGGGTTCTCTGCCATTCAGTGGATTTTACCATGCGCATCCTGACCATTAGACTGCGGTCAGAACGACCCCGTGCCGGTCAGCCAGCAGTTTGAGAGCCCGCTCCACCTCGGCAGTTTTCTGGTCCCTGCCCCACCCAAGGGACTCTGCAAGCACATCTGCAAGCTCAAGGACGGCGGCGTAAGTCAGCCGACCAAGCATGGCTAGCATGGTGCGCCGCAGAAGAAGGTCATCCAGGCGGCAGACTTTTTCATATTGAGCCAGGAACATGATCTCACGCCGAGTGTAGTCTGGCAGGGACTGAAGCGGGGCATCTTCGGCACGCTTGATGAAGTTTGCAACCGATTCAATGCGAGTGCCGTAGCGCAGATACAGGGTCTGCAATCGTTCCCTGTCCAGCCCGGTCCAGGCCGCGAAACCGTCGATCTGCCGCTTCTGCTCGGCGGCATCGGTTGAAAAACCGCGACCGCCGCCG
Organism: Anaerolineales bacterium; assembly: GCA_017985935.1. Taxonomy (GTDB): domain Bacteria; phylum Chloroflexota; class Anaerolineae; order Anaerolineales; family Villigracilaceae; genus Villigracilis. The sequence continues at coordinate 129,405 of JAGNWT010000001.1, forward strand.
ATCGGCAGGTTGATGGTGCTTTTCTGGCGCGGTCTGGCAAGGAATTCCAAAACCTTGTCTGTAACCTGCTCGGAAAAAGCGCGGAAGGATGTCCACTTGCCGCCAACGAGGGAGTACACAGGGAAACTCAGGTTGGTCCAATCTCCGCTCAGAACTTCGATGTGATGGTCGCGGCTGTATTGCCCGGTGGTTTTCCCCGCGCCGCTGCTGCCCAAGGGGCGCACGCCGGTGAAACGGAAAACGATCTGCTCTGGTTTTACCTTGATGTTCGGGAAGACCCGCGCCACCAACCCGAGGAAATAATCGACCTCTTCATCGGTACAGACCGCCTCATCAGGATTCTCGATCTTAATATCTGATGTGCCGATCAGAACACGGTCGAACAGGGGGAAGATGAGCACAATACGCCCATCCTTATTTTCGAAGAAAAATTCATTTCCGCCAATGGCGGCTCGCAGTTCGGGATGATCGACAACGATGTGCGAGCCTTTCGTCCCACCGATGTAACGGGTGGAGAATCCGAGGCTGCGATTGGCAAAGTCGATCCACGGACCGGCTGCATTGATGAGCAGGGTCGGGCGCACTTCAAATTCTTCGCCGGTCAACTCATCGCGCAGGTTGATCACATCCTTTCCGCCGCCCACCATGCTGACATAATTCAGCGCGCGGGCATTGGAGCCGTCTGCTTCAGCGTCCAATACCAATTCCGCGGCCAGCCGCTCGGGATTTGAGATCAAGCCATCGTAATAGGTCGCTGTGTTAACGATCTCTGGGTTAAGCTGTTTCCACTTGGAAAGCGAGGTACCACGGGATGTGAACGTGTGTCGCGGCACGGTGCGGGTCTTGCCGGTGTAGGCGTCGTACATCATCAATCCAAGCTTGATGATGACCGAGCCCCGTTCAGAGGGTTTATCGAGCAGCCCTAAAAACTTCAACGGCGCATTGAACAACCCCGAAAAATATTTGAACATGGGGATGGTCGTGGGCAGCGGGCTGACAATGTGCGGCGCATTTTGGATCATGCGATTCCGTTCCTGCACGGCTTCGCGCACCAAACGAAACTCTCCATTCTCAAGATAGCGGATGCCGCCATGCGCCATGTGCGAGGATGCAGCGCTTGCCCCCGAGCAAAAATCTCCGCGATCCACGATCAACACATCCACGCCGTTGAGCGCCAGATCACGGAAGGTGCCAATGCCGTTGATCCCTGCGCCAACGATCAGCACAGAGACCTTGGGGTTTGCTTTGAGAGAAGAGATGATTTCGTTTCTGTTCATTCTACCTACCGTTGAACACAGGTGTTCAAATCCTTTTTATATTATTCGACCCAGCCAAAGGTGCGGGTGACAGCTTTCTTCCAGCTTGAGTATAAACCCTCACGCACTTTCGCATCCATCACCGGAGTCCATTCTTTGTCCCTGCCCCAGTTGGCGCGCAGTTCATCGTAATCCTTCCAAAAGCCCACTGCAAGCCCCGCGGCGTATGCCGCGCCCAGCGCGGTGGTCTCAGAGACTTTGGGACGCACCACTGGCACATCGAGGATATCAGCCTGGAATTGCATTAGTAGTTCGTTGAAGACCATGCCGCCATCCACCTTGAGAGCAGTCAGCTTCACCCCGGAGTCCGCTTCCATGGCTTGGAGCACTTCACAGGTCTGGTAGGCGGTCGCCTCCAAGGCGGCGCGCGCAATATGTCCTTTGCTCACATAGCGGGTCATGCCGGCGATCACTCCACGCGCGTCTGACTTCCAATACGGGGCATACAATCCGCTGAAAGCAGGGACAAAGTAAACGCCGCCATTATCTTCAACAGAACCTGCGAGCGGCTCCACCTCCGCTGAAGATTGGATCAGTCCCAAATTATCCCTCAGCCACTGGATCAATGCCCCCGCAATCGCGATTGAGCCTTCCAAAGCGTAAACTGCTTTTTGATCTCCGATCTTGTAGCTCAGAGTAGTGAGCAGCCCGGCCTTCGACTGAACCGGCGCTTCGCCCGTATTCAAGAGCATGAAACAGCCCGTTCCGTAAGTGTTCTTTGCTTCGCCGACGCTGTAACAGGTCTGTCCAAAGAGCGCAGCTTGCTGGTCGCCGAGGTCACCAGCCACAGGCACACCCCGCAAGGAATGTCCCTCCCCCACATGACCGTAAACCTCCGAAGAGGATTTGATCTTGGGCAGCATCGCGCGCGGGATATCCAACAACGCGAGGATCTCATCATCCCAATCGAGGGTGTTCAAATTCATCAACAGGGTGCGAGAAGCATTCGTCACATCAGTGACATGCTCTCCTGTTAAATTCCAGATAAGCCAGGTATCAATGTTTCCAAAGAGCACCTGACCGCTTTCAGCTTTGGCGCGCACGCCATCTACATGGTCTAGGATCCACTTGATCTTGGGACCGGAAAAATAGGTTGCCAATGGCAGCCCTGTCTTGGCTCGCAGGCGATCCTGTCCGCCTGTCTTTGCCAGTTCATTGCAGATACCATCTGTGCGGGTATCCTGCCAGACGATGGCGTGATAGACCGGCTTGCCGGTTGCCTTATCCCAAACGACTGCGGTCTCCCGTTGATTCGTCACACCGATGGCCGTGATCTGCCCGCTTGTGATCGAATATTTTTCGGCGGCTTTCTTCAATGCGCCATCCATCACTTCCTGAGTGCGCTGCCAGATCTCCAAGGCATCATGCTCCACCCAGCCCGGCTTGGGAAAGATCTGTTCATGTTCCTTTTGGTCCACCGCAACCACATTCCCCTCGTGATCAAAAATGATAAAACGTGTGCTGGTCGTACCCTGATCGATAGCCGCAACAAATTTTTTCATGGTCACCTCTGGGCTTAATTGTAAAACAAAAAGTCCCCGCCAGACAGGCAGGGACTTTCATGCTTGCGTTCAATTCCTATTTTTCGTCCTCATCAGACTCTTCGTCTTCATCGTCCACCTCAACTTCTTCAACTTCTTCTCCGTTCAAGAAGTTGAAAACGATCACAGCCAAAGTGGAACCGATCAACGGCCCGAAGAAATAAATAATGTAAGTGTAGATGTTCGAGATGCTCGGCTGGGAGAAGATCGCCGGGCCGAAAGTTCTGGCGGGATTCAACGAAGCGCCGGTGAATGGACCGCCGGCGAGAATAGCAACAACCAAAGTGGTACCGATCGCCCAACCTGAAAAAGCGCCGCCCTTGCCCGAAACAGCCGTGTTCAAGATGGTGTTCATCAGGAAGAAGGTTAGGATGGCTTCAAAGACCATCGCCATGATCGGCTGAGATTCGGTCAACGCGCCGAGGGTTGCTCCACCGGAGATATCAGCACCGAGAGATTCGACCGCGACCTTCAACAGGAAGGCAGCGAGGATCGCGCCCGTGAATTGGGCGATCCAATAAAATGCGGCCTGCCCCCACTTCACCGTTCCATTAAGCGCGAGACCGAAGGTAACCGCAGGGTTCACATGCGTGCCGGAAATATGTCCATAGGCATAAGCGAAAACAGCCAGCGTAAGACCGTGCGCGAGCGCCACACCCACCAGCCCCGCTTGAACAATTCCCGCAGCCATACCGATAAATACCAGCGCAAACGTGCCGACGAATTCGGTAATAAATACTTTCGAATTAAACATTACTCATCTCCATAGTCAGAATTTGAAGGTATAACACTGCAAAGCGAGATACGCTACGCAGTGAAGATCCACTCACGCGCCCCTGATAAAAACGCTTTCCCCGGCATGACCTTCTTGCCCGAAGGTTGCACTTCATCCAGGATCAATGTTCCATCCGCACACACCACCGCGGGTCTGCCCTCCACGGTGAGCCTGCTTCCGCTCGCCAATCCACTCATTGCATCTGTAACAGATGCCTTAGCCACCTTGAGCAGGTTCCCGTTCCACTCGAACCATGCTCCCGGCCAGGGATTCATGGCGCGCACACGGCGTTCCAGTTCCACAGCGGAATGCGTGAAATCAAGCAAGCCGTCTTCCTTCTTTAACATCGGCGCATAGGTTGAGCCGTCGGCAGGTTGAGGGACAGGCTTGAGATTCCCGGATAAATATTGAGGCAGGGTCTCGAGCAGGAGGTCTGCTCCCAGCGTGGATAATGCCCCTAAAACCGAACCCGTTGTATCGGTCGGGTTGATGCGGATGGATCGCTTTGCAAGCATGGGACCGGTATCCAATCCCACATCCATTTGCATGATGGTCACACCCGTCTCTTCATCTCCCGCCAGGATCGAAGCATTGACCGGCGCAGCGCCGCGCCAACGCGGAAGCAAGGAAGCGTGGACGTTGATACATCCATATTGCGGCATCTCCAGCACATCCTTTTTGAGGAGCTGCCCAAAGGCGGTCACCACGATCAGGTCGGGTTTCCATTCTTGAAGCTGGCTCATCGCTTCGGGTTGGCGAAGTTTTTCGGGCTGCATGACGGGAATGTTCAACTCAAGCGCAAGCGTTTTCACAGGCGGGGCTTTTAGCTCCCGCCCGCGGCCGGAGGAACGATCTGGCTGCGTGACAACGCCTACAACTTGATAGGCTTGATCAGCGGCCAATGAAGACAGACTCTGCAGGGCAAATTCGGGGGATCCCATGAACACGACTCGAATAGACATTGCGCGATTGTAGCATAACAGTACTCATGGGTGAATTATTTGGTTGCATGATGGTGGGATTGGTTGTAAAATAATGCAAAT
>JAGNWT010000032.1:0-14502 GCA_017985935.1 Anaerolineales bacterium
AAGCGATGACGGTTCAATGATCACCCTTCCTGTTAAATTGCGCGGCGAGATGGTCGGTATTTTGAACATTCAAGCCGAAAATCAACGCAAATGGACCAATGACGAAATGGACATCATCAACGCCATTTTGGAACGCGCGGCGGTCTCGCTTGAAAATGCCCGCCTCCTCACCGAAAGCCGCATCACCGCCGAACGTGAACGCGTCATCAGCGAAGTGACCGCCCGGGTTGGCTCAAGCACTGAGATCGAGACCATCCTAAAGACCGCGGTTCGAGAGCTGGGAGACCAGATCGGCGGCGCTCGTGTCACCGTTGAGATGGGAGGCGACCATGAGTGATCGAACTTCCACCCCGATCGACATGTTGACCGTTCCAAACAAAACGCACATCCGCAACGCGTATGCCGCGATCATTATCCTTCTGCTGACCGGCATCCCAAGGATCGCGGTCTTCGGCGGAGCCGGGATCAGAAACAACCTACCCCCCTTGCTGGTTGTGGCAGGGATCATGCTCGTCACATCGCTGATCGATCTCAGCATGCTCTTCGTCGTCCGAAAAGGCAGATCCAATCTGGCGATGATGATCGTGATAACCGATTTCATTCTTGTTACATTCTCAGCCGTGGTCACCGTGCAGGGACTCGGTTTGATCATCGCGGTCATCACCTTGATGGTGATTGTCGCCATCAGTAATCTGGCCATGCCAAGAAGGTTCGCGGTTCCAGGTTCGGTGGTTGGATCGGTCTTCAGTGTTAGTTTTTACCTCCTGGACATCTACTTCACAGGCAACCGATTGATCGTTGAGCAGATACAGGCCGTTGCGCCCTATGTTGCCACGGTCGTAGCGCTGGGATTTTCGGCGATCGGTATCCGCGAATTCAATCGATTCAGCTTAAGAGTGAAGATCGCGCTGGGAACCCTGGTCACCGGAGCGGTTACAGTTGGCGTATTGGTATTCTTTGGGCTGGGAAGGTCCAATGAGATCACCCAATATCTGCTGCAACAATTTGAGCAGACGAATAGCGAGAACGTCAAACAACAGATCGTTTCAGGTGCTGAAAATAATGCAAATCAGATGAACGAATTATTCACGGTGCTGGTTGGTGACATCAATATCATCACCAGTTATCGTGCCAATATTGAAGAGCACAAAGACGTTCTAAGTCAGGGATCTTTCTGGGATGCGAACACGCGCCTCGTTCAATTGGCGAGCGGGCAATATGGCAACCCCGGTATTGACCCTGCGGCGATCTTTATTCCCTCCACGATCCCGTTGACCGATTCGATCATTACCGACCTGAACACAACAGCGTATCTTGATTTTTACGCGTTGAACTTCCTTAAGGGACATCCCGAAGTTGTGGCGCTGTACTATATCGGGAAATCCGGCACGACAACGTACTATCCCAATATTGATCTCGCCCATAATCTGCCGTCCGATTTTGATCCACGCACCCAGCCTTTCTACACGATTTCCGCCCCATCAGCCGGACCAGACCGCTCACCCAAATGGATCGAGCCGTATCAAGACCCGGCAGGTCAGGGCTTGATCGTCACGCTCTCGGCGCCGGTCTATTTGGAAGATCGTTTCCTTGGCGTTATCGGCATCGACATTCAGCTCAAGCAATTCATTGACCGGGTGAATTCCATCAAGTTCGGCGAGACCGGATACGCCTTCCTGATCGATAATGCAGGTCACATCCTCGCCATGCCCCCGGAGGGATACGAACTCTTTGGCATCACGCCTGAAGTATTGCCGGATAATGGTTCACCGGAACAATCTCTCATTGGCAAAGGATCCGGCGGTCTTCAGAATGCGGTCAACCGAATGATCAAAGATCAGGTCGGCATTGAGGTGATCTCTGCGAACGGTGAAAATCTTTATGTGGCATTCGCGCCCCTGAATACTCCCAATTACCACCTCGGCATCGTTGCCCCTGAAGATGAATTTACAGCCAAATTGGTCAGCTCAAAAAATGAAGCCGAGCAGCGCGTGCAAGAAACCCTGCGCGGAATCAGCCTCATTCTTGTGCTGCTGTTCATTGGCGCGGCTGTCTTCTCTCTGCTGGTCGGTCAGATCATCACGAGCCCGCTTCTTCGCCTGACCCAGGCCGCCGAAAGCATCGCCAGAGGCGACCTTAATGCCCGGGCGCAGATCACCTCAGAAGATGAAACAGGCATTCTCGCCCGCGCCTTCAACTCCATGACCGAGCGGTTGAGCGAAAACCTGTCCACCCTGGAAGAGCGCGTCTCTGCCCGCACGCTCGAATTGGAAACTGCGAACGAAAGAAACACACGCCGCGCTAATCAATTTGAAGCCATTGCCCGCGTGGCTAGCACCATCCGCTCGACACAAGATCTCAGCAAACTTCTTCCGCTGATCACAGTGACCATTTCGGAGCAATTTGATTTCTATCACGTCGGCATCTTCCTTGTGGATTCGCAGCGCGAATACGCTGTTCTGGTCGCCGCGAACAGCGAAGGCGGGAAGAGAATGCTCGATAGGAATCACCGCCTGCGGGTCGGCGGGACCGGCATCGTGGGCTACGTCACTCAAAGCGGGCAGGCTCGTATCTCTCTCGACGTCGGTCAGGATGCTGTTTACTTCAACAATCCCGACCTTCCAGATACCCGCTCAGAGATCTCGCTTCCCCTTCGCATTGGCGCCGACACATTCGGGGCGCTGGATGTGCAAAGCAAACAGATCAACGCCTTCAATCAAGATGACATCAACATACTTTCCACACTTGCAGATCAGGTGAGCGTTGCGATCCAAAACGCAAGATCGTATCAACAAACCCGTGAGGCTCTCGCGCAGGCTGAAGCCGCCTCGGCGCAGCTTAGCAACCAGCAATGGAAACAGTTCCTCAATCGGCAGGAAGTACATGGCTTTTCATACGACGGCGTGGAAACCACCCAGATCTCTCAATCAGAAAAGGTCGCGCACACCCTCGCGATCCCTATTCTCTTACGCGGAACAAAGATCGGCACGATCAAACTCAGCGCCGCGAATCCAGAACGCATGTGGACAGACGGCGAGATCGGCATGGTTCAGGCGGTTGCAGACAGGGCATCACTCGCGTTGGAAAGCGCCCGCCTGCTTCAGGAAGCACAGAAGCGCGCGACAAAGGAAAGAGTGATCGGAGAGATCTCAGCAAAGATCGGCAGTTCAAGTAATCTCGAAAGCATCCTGCAGACCGCCATTCAGGAGTTGGGCAGTACGCTCCCCGGTACAGATATTGCCATCCAATTCAAGAACGAGGATACTGAATGATCAAAAGATTATTTAGCCCGCCTGAGTTTAAAACGGAAGAAGATAATTTCCGCGCGAAATTCATCAATGGTTTCGCATGGATCGTCATCTTGCTTTTGTCTGTGGCATTGTCCAGTTATCTTCCTGATTTCGCTGCGAACAGGAACGCAACTGTTACCACCATTGCAATTACAGGTTTAATATTCGTCATGTTCCTCGCGCTTTACGTCCTGCGCAAACGAAACCTGGACTTGAGCGGCGGCATTGTTGTGGTGCTTGGCTGGCTTGGTCTGGGTGTTCAGGCGTATCTAGCAGACGGCGTCAGGGATGTGGTTATCATTGCTTACATCGCGATCAGCCTGCTGGCAAGCATCATCATCAGCTGGCGTATTGGAGCGTTCTTTATCGCCCTCAGTATCGGCGCGGTCTGGACGCTCGCTTTGCTGGAAATCAATGGTTTCTTCACGCCGCACTTTCAAGACACGCTCACATACTCGCGCGACATCTCTTTTGTATTTGTCGCCATCGCGGTCCTTATCTATTTCAGCACCGCCAGTTTGAGAGACGCGATCGCCCGCGCGAGCAAAAGTGAGAAAAATCTGCTCGCATCGAACACATCCTTGCAGGAACTTAACCAGACCCTGGAAGATCGTGTTAATCAGCGTACCACTGAGTTGGAAGCCGCCAACCGTTTCAACCAAAAACGCGCCCGCCAGTTTGAGGCGATCTCAAAAACAGTGCGCGCGGTTTCGTCCATTCAAGATCTAGAGACCCTTTTACCCCAGGTCACCAAAGTGATCAGCGAACAGTTCAACATTTATCACACGGGCATCTTCCTTTTGGATGAGAATCGCGAATACGCGGTCTTGCGCGCGGCAAACAGCGAAGGCGGCAAGAAAATGCTCGCCCGTGGACACAAGCTGGCAGTCGGTCAGACCGGTATCGTCGGCTTCGTCACTGCCACTGGGCAGCCTCGTCTCGCTCTGGATGTTGGCGCAGACGCCACATTCTTCAATAATCCCGATATGCCCAACACCCACTCCGAAGTTGCACTTCCGCTGAAACATGCCGGCACGGTCATCGGCGCCTTGGACGTTCAAAGCGACGAGTCCAGTGCATTTGACCAGGATGATGTCAGCATCCTCACGATCCTTGCGGACCAGGTTGCGACCGCCATTAATAACACGCTCACTCTGGAAGATGCACTCAAAGCGGTCTCCATGTTCCAATCCTCTCTGGACAGCAAGACACTGGAAGCCTGGAAAGTGATGAGACCCAAATCGCTCGGTCTCGGCTATCAATTGGCAGGTTCATCCGTCGAGCCGCTCGGCGCACCATTGGAAGGGAATCACATCCGACAGGCATTCAAACAGAACAAACCAGTCGAAGGCGGGGATTCGTCTGCAGTGGCTATTCCCATTCAATTGCGAGGCAGAACGGTGGGCGTGATCAATCTTCAGGCTGGTAACAACTACCGCCTAACAAGTGATGATGTTGAAATCGCGCAGGCGGTCGTGGATCGTCTATCACTCGCGATCGAAACAGCGACCCTGCTGCAGGCAACACAGCACCGCGCAGACATCGAAAGACTGACGACCGATATTTCCTCAAAGATCAGTTCTTCCACACGTTTCGAAACGATCCTGCAAACTGCAGCGCAGGAACTTAGCCGGGCTCTCGGCGGTTCGGATGTGCTCGTGCAGATCGAACCCGTATCCATTGAACTCAGCATGTTGAAATAAACAGTGATGTGACTCCATGAAGAGAAACCTTTCCGTAAAAATTGCACTCGCGATCATGCTTATCCACATACTGACAGCGTGTGCAATCTTCCAACCCACCCAGGCGGCGAAAACTCCGCTCAGGTTCGAATTCACCCAGTGGTGGGGAGACTACACTCTTCTGGTTGCAAAGGAAAAGGGTTTCTTCGAAAAGTACGGCGTGCAAGTAGAGCCGACCTACTATGAGATATTTTCAGACACCTACCCCGATCTAGCCGCCGGCCAGATCGACGGAGCCTTGATCGCGGTCGGAGATACCATCAATATCAGCCGCGACACACCCATGAAAGTGGTGGCAGTCAATGATGACGGCGGCGATGATGCCGTGTTAGCCAGCCCCGAGATCAACTCGATTCTGGATCTTAAAGGAAAAGCCATTGGATTGCTTTCCGGTTCACAGTACGAACTGACTGTTGTAGAAATGTTACGAACTGTCAATATGGATTTCGGCGATGTTACCATTGTGTCCATCAACCCTGAGGATTCCCTCGCAGCCCTTGAAAGCGGTCAGGTCCAAGCCGTCTCAACCTGGGAACCTTACATGTCGGAAGCGCTCGCAAGCGGTTACAAAATGATCTACCCGAAAGAACAGCAGCATTTATTCCCCGACCTGATCGTGTTCCGCAAAGCGGTGGTGGACAGCCGCCCTGAAGACATTCGCGCATTTCTCAAAGCCTGGTTCGAGGCGGTGGAATATCGCAAGCAGAATCCCGAGGAGACGATCCAGATCGCTGCCAAATATACAGGATTGAAAGTTGAAGATATCCTGCCAGACGAAAATCTTGGAATCTACACCATGGAAGACAATCGAAATCTTTTCGATATCCAGAAAGACGGATCGATCTATTCGATAGCCAAGACAACAACCGACTATTTGATCACCAACGGAACTCTGACCAAACAGATCGATACCCTTGAACTACTAGACCCTTCCTACCTGCCATAGCATCCGCCGCAACGACGAGAGACTTAGAATGAATAAACAGCAAACGCAACCTGCACAATCTGAAGTAAGGAGAAAAAGATACGCACTGGTGATCAGTCTCGTCACCGGCGTGGTCTTTACCATCATCGCGGCGGCTTCCGGTGTGGTCGGGTACATGGAAAGCGGGGTCCGCGGATTGTGGGGCGTTTCAATTACGGGTGTGGTTGCGATCGCCGCCTTTACAAGTGCGTACCTAAGCCGCAGGGGGCGGTCCATCCTTGGCATTCTTGTCCTGATCTCTACCATCTTGTTCATGTCGCTGGCGATTCCCATCGCGGCTCATGGACAGGGACTTCCACTGAGCATCATGGTCGCCATCATCGTGGCGGGTGTTTCATCGGCCACACTTCCAACCAGAATTGCGACCCGCACGATCACCGCAGGCTTTATTGTCTCCGCGTTGATCACACTTGCAGATCTTTATCTTCCTGACTTTGGTCTGCCAACCAACCCCGCTTTATCCAACACGATCGCCATTGTCACCTCTGTAGCATTTGCCGGGTTTATTCTCAGCCGATTTAATTCCTACGCGCTTCGTACCAAGATCATCATCGCATTCATTTTGATCACGATCATTCCGCTGATCGCGTTGGGTATTTTCAACAGCCGATTCTCAAGGCAGACCCTGGAAGAGGAAAGCAAGTCACAACTGACCACCCTGGCCAAACTCGTCGCCGATCGCGTGGATGGTTTCATCACGAACGAATTGAACTCGATCCTTTCGGACTCAAAACAGTCCGCGTTCACCACATATCTGGAAACGCCCGCATCCCTTCGCGCTGGAAGCGAGGCGGAATCGAACGCGCGCTTATCCCTTCTCGCGCTGACCCGCAAAGACCCCATTTTCATCCATTCGGTCGCGCTTCTCGATCCAGTAGGGAATGATGTGCTGGATACTTTCAGCGAATACGAAGGACGATTCGAAGGTTATTACACTTATTTCGTGCGTCCACTCCAGACCGGTTTGCCTTACGCATCCAACGTTGTGTTTCGCAATTCCAACGGGAATATATACTTCACAGCGCCGATCAAATCGCAAAGCGGAAACATCATCGGTCTGCTGCGCATTGAATATCATGCCACTGTTCTGCAAACCATTCTGCGCGCGATCGACCCGGGTGACCCTGGTACGATCATTGCCATCATTGATACGAATACTTACATCCGCGTCGGCTACACTGGCAACCGGGACAGTCTTTTCAAATCATACAAGAATTATTCCGACATCGACTTGCTGGCTCTGCAGGCAGATGGACGTCTGCCATCCGGTCCGCGTGAAAACGCGCTCCGGGCAACAGATGACGCCGTGGTGAACGGCATTGACAATCTCGCGGTCGAACCGTTCTTTAACGCCTTCTCGAATTCGCTCGGAACTGACGCGGTCAACACCGGGGTGTTCCTGCAAACCCAGCCGTGGATCGCGCTTGTCCGGCAATCCATTAACGATTACCTCGCCCCGGTCAAGGAACAGGACAGGACAACGATCCTTATCTCGCTCGTGCTCATCGTGTTAAGCATCGGAGCGGGGTTCCTCACTTCACAGGTCTTGATCTCACCGTTGGTCTCCCTGTCTAAAGTGGCAGAGAAGATCGCCGGCGGAGACATTCATGCCCGCGCCGCGGTGTCCACTGAAGACGAGGTTGGCGCGTTGTCTGAATCTTTCAACCGCATGACCGATGAGTTGAATCACGCGCTGAGCAGCCTTGAGACCCGTGTTGCCGAGCGCACGACCGACCTGGAACTCGCACAACTTCAAAGTGAAGAACGCGCCAACGAACTTCAAGCCATTGGTGAGATATCCAAGATCATCACGGGCGAACAAAAACTCGAAACCCTGCTTCCCCTCATCACCCGTCTGGTGAGTGAGCGCTTTGGGTTTTATCACACCGGTATCTTCCTGATCGAAGAGACCGGTCAGTTCGCAGTTCTACAAGCATCCAACAGCGAAGGCGGAAGGAACATGCTTGATCGCGGGCATAAGCTGGAAGTCGGCGGAAGCGGCATCGTGGGTTTTGTCGCGAAGACTGGTGCGCCGCGCATCTCGCTCGACGTTGGTTTGGATGCTGTTTACTTCAACAACCCCGACCTCCCGAACACCCGCTCCGAAATGGCTCTCCCCCTCATCTCGCGTGGAAAGACCATCGGCGTCCTTGACATTCAAAGCGACAAGCCAGGCGCATTCACAGACAACGACACGCAGACACTCGGCATCCTCGCGGACCAGATCTCGACCGCTCTTGAAAATGCCCGCTTGTTTACGCAGACCCAGGTGGCACTGCAGGAAGCGCAGACCCTGTATCAGCAGAATATCAAGGAAGGCTGGTCGGCTTTCAGCAGGGAAGAATCATTGATCGGCTACCGCCAAAACATGAAGGGCGGAAAACGGATCACCAAGCCCGTTGAGACAGATGAGATCCAACAGGCGTTAAACCGCGGCGAAGTCACCATCTTCCATGCGGACGGCGTTTCAGAAGAAGCCACCATTGTGGTTCCGATCAAACTACGCGGACAGGTCATCGGCTCGCTCAACGTGAAAGCCCCCGCAAGAGGACGGCAATGGAGCAGTGACGAAGTGAATCTGGCAGAGATCGTCTCTGAACGTCTCTCGATCGCGCTTGAGAACGCGCGCCTGATCCAGGAATCTCAGCGTCAGGTAATCAAGGAACAGACCATCAGCGATATTACCGGAAAGATCGGCGCTTCGATCAATTTAAAGAGCGTGCTGCAAACAGCGGTTGAAGAATTGGGACGAGCCATGCCCGGTTCGGAAGTGATCATTCAGTTTGAAAAGAACGGACAATGACAGGTAAATAAATGATGAACAGCATCCGATCCTTTTTCACTCCGCCAGTCTTTGAGAACGATGAAGAGAAAACGCGAACAGCGAATATCTTGTATCGTGTGTTGACCGCTACATATCTCCTTTTGCCGCTGTCGCTCATCGTGTTGATCTTCAATCCGAATATCGGACGCATTTACCTGCCGGTCTCACTCTTCATCGTTATTATCGTTACAATCTTCATGATCGTAGCCAGACGCGGACAGATCCGCGGGGTAAGCATGGCAGTGATCACATCATTCCTGCTCCTCTCCACCCTGGTTGAAATCAATGCAAATGGCGAAAGCCGGCCGCTCAATGTGCTCTCCGGCGCCGTTGTCGTTGCGGGCGGACTGCTCCTTGGTCAGCGCGGAGCATTGGTCACGGCTATTTTGTACGGGCTGAAACACGCGATTGTACTTTTCCTGGTCAACAACAACATCATCGCGATCCCAAATCCCAGCCCGGCGCCAACCCCTTTGGTGGATGGGATCATCACCTTCACGGCTTACTATCTGATCTCGGTCATTTTCAACATGGCTTCAAGCAATATCTACTCATCGCTTGATCGAGTACGGAAAAGCGAATCTGAATTGAATGCAAGCAATCAACAACTGCAGGAATTGACCCTTAACCTGGAAAAGCGCATTCAGGAACGCGTAGCTGACCTTGAAAAAGCAAACACATTGAGCGAAAAACGTGCGCGGCAATTTGAAGCGATCACACGTATCTCGAGCACCATTGCCTCTGTGCAAAATTTGCAGGAGTTGCTCCCGCGCATTACCGAAGCGATCAGTCAACAATTCGGCTTTTATCATGTCGGCATATTTCTGGTCGACGCTGGAAATCAATACGCGGTATTGAGCGCCGCCAACAGCGAAGGCGGAAAAAAGATGATTAAACGTCATCATCAATTGAAGATCGGCGAACAAGGCATGGTGGGTAATGTAACTTCAACCGGCAATCCGCGTGTAGCACTGGATGTAGGTGAGGATTCAGTTTACTTCACCAACCCCGAGCTTCCCGACACGCATTCAGAAATGGCTTTGCCGCTCAAGATCGGCGGAACCATTATTGGCGCGCTCGACGTACAAAGTTCAGAGTCGAACGCTTTCACAACAGAAGACATCAACACCCTGTCTGCGCTCGCCAATCAGGTAAGCCTTGCGATCCAGAACGCCCGTCTGTTCGAGCAGACAGCCAAACTTCTTTCTGATTCAGAATCGATCCAACGTCAGTATGTCCGCGAGACATGGAGCAGACTGCCAAAGGAAGAAGAATTCGCAGGATACCGGTACACAGCTTTGGGCGCGGTGGAGATCGCAAAGATCGGGAATATTGAAACACCCGACCCGAGCACCCACAAAGAGATCAAGACTCCGATCACGATCCGCGGTGAAGCGATCGGGGCGCTCTCCATTCACATCCCGCAGCATGAACGTGTCAGCGCCGATCAAATGGACCTGATCCGCGCGGTGGTGGAACGCGTTGCGCTTTCAGCGGAGAATGCCCGCTTGTTCGAAGAAACCTCCCGCCGCGCTACCCGTGAAGGTCTGGTTTCAGACATCACTACCAAGATCCGCAGCACGAACGACCCGCAGGAAATGATACGAACCGCAATGGAAGAGCTTCAACGCGCCCTGGGCGCTTCTCGCGTAGAGATCATTCCCCAGAAGAACGTACCCTCACCCGATAAATAGAATTTGAACGGAAGGTTCTCATGATCAAAATTATTGCTGTATCCAATGAAAAAGGCGGCGTGGCCAAAACCACCACCACCCTATCCCTCGGAGCCGCCCTGGCAGACCTTGGGTATCGAGTTCTATTGATCGATATGGATGCGCAGGCAAACCTGACCCTCTCGCTGGGCTTTGAGCCGGGCGAAGCAGAGTTCACATCGAGCGAGGTCATGCTCGATAATATTCCGTTGATCAGCGCGCGTCACAAGACCGACATCGCCAACCTTGATCTCATTCAATCCAATTCGCGCATCGAAGCGTCCGAGCAATACCTTCCCATGCGAACGAATTACACCACCATCCTGCAGCGCGCCATCTCCAACATGGGAAGCCAGACTTACAACTTTATTTTGATCGATTGCCCACCCGCGTTGGGAGCGGTCACCCAAAACGCGCTCGCCGCGGCAGACCTGTTGCTGATCCCCACTCAGGCGGAATATTTCTCCGCCTATGCCTTGCGAAATATGATGGCGATCATCCGCCGGATCCGCGAGGGAGATAACCCCAACCTGGCATATCGCATCCTCGTAACCATGCTCGATAAGCGCAACCGCACGCACCGCAACATCCATGACCAATTGCGCTCGACCTTCGGAGAAGGTGTGTTCAACACTGTGATCGAGATCGACACAAAGTTGCGCGAAAGCCCGATCGCCGGCACGCCCATTTCGCATTACAAACCCGCTGCGCGCGGGAGCCTGCAATACCGCATTCTCGCAGAGGAATTCCTGGAATATGTCAAAGAAACCGAAAACAGACAAACGGCTTGATAAGCTGTTCAAGGACTTTCAACCTGAGGAAGCCACCTCGAAGGAAAAGAGGGAGCCCAGAGTTGAAAAGGATGCGGTCCCCGCTGACCTGAAGCCTGCTTCTAAAAAGCCCAGGCAGCTCTCACCCGCACAGAGCAGACCGCTCGAGGAGTCGCTTCCGCTCGAGTCAGTGAACGCGTCTGTCAGCGAGAAGAATTTATCTTCCTACTCTGTCACTATTCCCACAGGTTTTAGCGAATGGTCCACTTTGCGCATTCTGGACGAATCGCAGGACCGCAAATGGACGGCAGATGAACAGCTCCTCGTTCAGCAGGTATCAGACCAGTTATCGCTCGCGCTTGAAAATGCTCGTCTTTTTCAAGAAGCACAGGAGCGCGCCCAGGAATTAAACATTCTCAATGAGATGGCGCTCGTTCTCTCCGCAGAGACAAGAATTGAGCAGATCTGCAAACTTGCATACCAATACACCAGCAAGTTGATCAACACCACCAATTTCTTCATTGCACTTTACGAGGAAAGGATCGGCAAGGTCCGGTTCCCGATCGTTGTCAACGACAATCGATTTGTCCAAAGCCCGCCGCGAAACATCGGGGGCGGCGGCTTGACCGATTATGTGATCACTAACAAGGAAACCCTTTTCATACCCGACGATGTCGACGGACACATGCGAAGGATGGGCATCGAATTTATCAGTGTGGTGAATGACAAGCCGGCAGTATCATGGCTGGGCACCCCGCTCTTGATCGGCAGCCGCTCCATCGGAGCCATCGTTGTTCAAAGTGTGGAAATTCCAAACCTTTACTCTGAACGCGAACGCGACCTGCTTCTCTCTGTATCCAGCCAGGTCTCCACAGCGATCGAAAATGCCCGCCTGCTTGAAGAAACCCAGCGGCGAGCCAACGAAATGTCTGCCTTGGCACAGATCGGGCGAGACATTTCCTCCACGCTGAACACCGAAACCGTTCTGAAAAAGATCGTCGAAGACACCTTGGGACTTTTGCGCTGCACTTCCACTGCCGTGTACATCCCTGATGCGGATTTCAAGGTCCTTCAGCCGATCGCCACCGCCGGCGTGGAAGCGGAAGAGATCATGAACGATCCCTTGCATATCGGCATAGGTATTCTCGGCAACATGGCCGTCAGCAAAAAAGGTGAGATCGCCAACAACGTCAGTGACGATCCACGGGCAACGGATATCAAAGATACCGAGGCTGTTGATCACGAACACTTGATGGGCGTACCGATCCTTGTTCAGGATAACCTGAGAGGTGTTCTCGCGGTTTGGCGTGTGGGGTTGGGAGAGGATTTCAGTGAAAGTGAATTCTCTTTTCTTGCCAACCTAG
The DNA here is from genome assembly GCA_017985935.1 of Anaerolineales bacterium. Lineage (GTDB taxonomy): Bacteria > Chloroflexota > Anaerolineae > Anaerolineales > Villigracilaceae > Villigracilis. The sequence goes on from JAGNWT010000032.1 coordinate 12,688, forward strand.
CCCAACAGATCGCCACCTCGCTTGAGAATGCGCGCCTCTTTCAGGAAGCGCAAAAGTTCAAACTGGGCATCGACCGCACTGACAACGCAGTGTTCATCACCGACCCCAACGGCATCATCCAGTATGTCAACCCGGGATTTAATAAAGTTTACGGCTTCACCGCCGAAGAAGCGATCGGTAAAACACCGCGCATCATCAAGTCTGGCGTGATTCCAAGCGAGCAATATCAACATTTTTGGGGCACACTTTTAAGCGGCGGTACCATCTCGGGTGAACTTGTCAATAAGACCAAGGACGGACGCATCATCCCGATCGCAGGCACCAACAGCCCCATTCTGGACGAGAACGGAAAAGTGCTCGGCTTTTTGGCAGTGCATCAGGACATTACTGATCGTAAAAAATACGAAGAAGACCTGCGCCGAAGTCAGGAGCAATACGCCCTCGCGGCAGAAGGCGCGAACGACGGTCTTTGGGATTGGGATATCGCCGGTAATGAGATCTATTATTCGCCGCGCTGGAAGTCCATGCTGGGGTATGAAATGAATGAACTCACCCGCGGATTTGCAGACTGGGAAGACCTCATTCACCCCGAAGATCATGATTACGCGGTCAATGCGCTTGACGACTACCTGACCGGCAAAGCCGAAATGTACGATGTGGAGATCAGGCTGCGCCACAAAGACGGGACATGGCGTTGGATCCGCGACCGGGGCAAGGCTCTGCGAGATGAGAATGGAAAAGCCACTCGTATGGCCGGCTCACACTCAGACGTCACCGACCGCAAGATCGCTGAAGAGTCCATCAGGCGTCGTAACGAATATCTTGCTGCATCCTCCGAGATCGGAAAGATCGTCACGTCCACGCTCGATGTGAACACCATCTTTGCACGCACGGTGAATCTCATCAACGATCGGTTCGGTTTCTATCACGCTGGCATCTTCATCGTGGAAGAGACCGGGTTTAACGCAGCACTGCGGGAAGCCACCGGTGAAGCCGGCGCTGAAATGAAGAAAAGCAAACATTCCTTGCAAGTGAACACCAAGTCCATTGTAGGCAAGGTCACTCTGGAAGGCAACGCGATCGTCGTCAACGATGTGTCTGCTGACCCATTGCATAAATTCAACCCCATGCTTCCAGAGACCCGCGCTGAAGCCGCTATTCCACTGCGCATTGGCAGCCGCGTCATCGGCGCGATCGATATCCAAGCCAAGGTGGTCAACGCTTTTACTGAAGATGAAGTCACCGTTCTTCAGACCCTTGCAGATCAGGTGGCGGTGGCGATCGACAACGCACGCTCGTACGAACTCTCTCAGCAAGCGGTGATGGAAATGCGCGAGATCGACCGGCTCAAGAGTCAGTTCCTCGCAAATATGAGCCATGAACTGCGCACCCCGTTGAACTCTATTATTGGTTTCTCGCGTGTGATCTTGAAGGGCATCGACGGCCCGATCACGGAACTGCAGCAACAGGACCTCACCGCCATTTACAATTCAGGTTCACATCTGCTCAGCCTGATCAACGATATTCTCGACCTTTCCAAGATCGAAGCAGGCAAGATGGAACTCGCTTTCGACGAAGTCAACATCACGGATGTGACGAACAGCGTCCTCTCCACGATGACCGGGCTGGTCAAAGACAAACCTGTTGAGTTGAAGAGAGAGATCGAGGCAGATCTACCCACCGTTCGTGCGGATGCGATCCGCGTTCGCCAGGTGATGATCAACCTGCTGTCCAACGCCGCAAAATTCACCGACGAAGGCAATATTGTCGTTCAGGTCGGCTTACGCCCGAACGCATCGGGGCGAAACGAGATCC
>JAGNWT010000032.1:14602-42287 GCA_017985935.1 Anaerolineales bacterium
GCGGATGCGATCCGCGTTCGCCAGGTGATGATCAACCTGCTGTCCAACGCCGCAAAATTCACCGACGAAGGCAATATTGTCGTTCAGGTCGGCTTACGCCCGAACGCATCGGGGCGAAACGAGATCCAGGTCAGTGTGACCGATACCGGCCCTGGCATTTCTGAACAGGACCAAACCAAGCTATTCCAACCATTCTCTCAGGTGGACGACTCTCCCACCCGCAAGACCGGCGGCACAGGACTTGGGCTTTCCATTTGTCAACATCTCATCAGCATGCACGGCGGACGCATCTGGGTCGAGAGTCAGGTTGGCAAGGGAAGCACCTTCTATTTCACACTGCCCTTGTTTAGAAAAGAAAAAGAATTTGAGACCACGCCCATTCTCAACAAAATGATCCTTGCCATTGATGATGACCCACAAGTGGTCAGCTTATACGAACGATACCTGCAGCCTCAAGGATATCAGGTCGTGCCGTTATCGGATCCATCGCGCGCAGTGGAAAGAGCCAAACAACTCCGTCCGTTCGCGATCACATTGGATATAATGATGCCGGGCATTGACGGCTGGCAGGTGTTGGACAGCCTGAAAGGCGACCCTGACACCAGACATATTCCGGTCATTGTATGCAGCATCATCGAGGACCTGGAGAAGGGATTTAGCCTCGGCGCAGCAGATTATCTGGTGAAGCCGATCCTTGAAGATGATCTGGTTAACGCCCTCGACAGGTTAAACTCAGACGGTTCCATTCGTGAAGTTCTGGTAATTGATGATGACCCCAATGATCTACGGCTGATCGGCAAGATCCTTGAGGACGATGGACGATACAAGTCCATGCTGGTGGAAGGCGGCAAGCACGGTTGGGATATTATCTCCTCAGGCCCGCCGCCACACGCTGTCATACTTGACCTTTTCATGCCCGAGATGGACGGCTTTACCATTTTAGAGAACATGCGCAGTGATCCCAAACTGCGCGACATCCCCGTGATCGTCATCAGCGGGCTTGAACCCACCGAAGCGCAAAAAGAACAATTACGAGAGTTCGGTCAAAGGCTATTGACCAAGGGTGCTTTCAGCGAAAAGGAATTGCTCACCACCATCCAACGTGCGTTGGAGCGTGCGAAGGCAACCAAATAACAGGAGCTGTTTTCTCAGTGACATTCATCATCAAGTGCCTTGATTGCGGTCATAACGCACCCTACTATCCAACCTCCACGAATTGCCCAAAATGCAACAGCCAATGGCGTGAAGCAGAATACGATTACGAGTTGATCGGAAAGACCCTGCTGGCGAAGCTGGCGGGAAGACCGATGGATCTGTGGCGGTATCGAGAGTTACTGCCCATACGCAACCCAAATGTCAGCCTCTCGTTGGGTGAAGGCGGCACTCCGCTGATCCGCGCGGTAAATCTTGGCATGATGCTGGGCTGCCCCAATATCTATATCAAAGACGAGCGTCAGGGACCGACATCTTCGTTCAAGGATCGTCAGGCTGCGGTTACGATCGCCGCATTGAAGGAAGCCGGGATCACCGAGATGGTGGCGGCTTCCACCGGGAATGTAGCCATCTCTTATTCTGCCTACGCATCCCGCGCAGGGATGAAATTATGGGCATTTGTCACCAGCCTTGTTCCCGGCGTGAAGATGCGCGAAATAGCCCTGTATGGCAGTCAGGTGATCAAGATCACAGGGTCCTATGACCAATGCAAACAGGTCGCTTCTGAATTTGCGCGGCAGCGGCATCTGTATCAGGATATGGGAGCACGCACAATCACTTCCATTGAAGCCATGAAGACCATCGCCTTTGAGATCGCCGAGCAATTGACGGCCATACAAGGCAATGACGGTGGGCAAAGCACCCCGCTGCGCACACCAGATTGGTATGTGCAGGCCATCAGCGGAGGTATGGGACCGATCGGAGTTTACAAAGGTTTTCGTGAAATGCAGCAAATGGGGTGGACAGATCACACCCCGGCTTTTGCCCCCATTCAGGCTGAGGGCTGCGCGCCGATGGTCAACAGTTGGAAAAAAGGCTTGGAAAAAGCAGAACCCGTGCTGAACCCAATGACCCATATTGAAACGCTCGCAACCGGCGACCCCGGCCGCGCTTATGAATTCCTGCGAGGACATGTCAACGAGACCCACGGCGCATTTGAAAGCGTGTCAGACGAAGACGCCTTCCGCGCCATGCATGTTCTGGCAAAAATGGAAGGTATCTCAGCAGAGCCCGCCGCCGGTGTGGCATTCGCCGGATTGTTCAAACTGATTCGGGCGGGGGTCATCAAGCCGAGTGACACGGTGGTGGTCAATTGCACCGGGCATACCATGCCGGCCGACCCAAGCATCCTCGGCGAAAATTGGTCCCGTGATGTGAAATTTCCAACCCGCGAAAGAGAAGGCACCCCGCAGGAAGGTCTCCTGTCTGCGTTAACTCAGGTTGCTCCAGAGCGCTTCCCCAAGATCGCGATCGTGGAAGATACCACGGAAGCGCGCCGCCTCATTCGCCGTATTCTACAATCACAGGGGAACTTCACCATCATAGAAGCAGCCAATGGTCGCGAAGGGTTGGAAATGATCCAGCGTGAACTTCCCGACCTTGTCATTCTTGACTTGATGATGCCTGAAATGGACGGCTTCACCGTGATCGAATCCCTGCGGTCCAAACCAGAGACGGCCTCCATCCCGGTCATTGTAGCCACCGCCAAGGAGCTGACCACAGATGAAAAGAACAGGCTTGGAACACAGATACAGTCCCTCATGCAAAAAGGTGACTTCCTTAACGACGAATTTTTGGAAGAAGTAAAATCACTGATCAAGTAACCGGCGTGCATTCATCCAAAAAGGCGGTTCAGGTGCAAAAAAAGCAAACAACCGGAGTAATAGCTGCTTTCAGTTCGGCGTTCTTTCTCGGTTTCGCGCCTGTCTTTGGCAAACTCGCCATCAGTCAGGGCTTCACGCCGTTCGCGGTGGTTGCCCTGCGGACCAGCTTTGCAGCCACTATTCTCCTGCTCGTCATTTCGATTTTTTACAAACAATATTTGTACATCTTCCCCGTCGGTCTGTTCGCCTGTTTCCTCGCGGGCACGATCAACGGACTGGGATCACTCCTGTATTACATGGCGCTCGGAAGGCTTCACGCCAGCGTTGGGCAGCTTCTCTACTCCTTGTACCCGTTCTTTGTTGCCCTCTGGCTTATCCTTGACCATCAGCCTCCAAGCCGCCTGACCTTCTTTCGCGTATTTCTAGCTACCCTTGCCGTGTTACTTTTAACCAGCGTGCCAGAACAATCGGCTGACCTGACCGGCGTATTCATGATGATCGGCGCCGCAATTTTATATGCCATGCACCTGCCCATCAATCAACGGGTGTTGTATGAAGTACCTGCGCCAACAGTAGCCTTATATACATTACTTTCCATGAGCGCCGTTGTTGTACCTGCGTACTTCATTTTCGACAGAGCCTGGCCCGCAGAAAATGTCCCCTGGGCTCCAGTACTCGGCTTGACCCTTGTGACCGTGTTCTCCCGCATCGCACTCTTCCTTGGAGTAAAGAAGATCGGCGGTATGCAAACCGCTCTATTGGGACTTGCTGAACTATTGATCGCCGTTATCTTTAGCGGGATCTTACTGGGCGAAAGCCTTTCTCTCCTTCAGTGGCTTGGAGCGATCATCCTTGGGGCAAGCTTGACTCTGGTCATGTTTGAAAATTCCCCTCCGCCCACACATGGCGGCAAGACCGGCTGGCTCTCGTGGATCCGCGCTCCTGGACTCCCCAAGGACATTTTTGGTCCGTACGAGTGACAAACCGACAAATAAAAAAATACCGTCCTTTGGACGGTATTTTTTTATTTGCTTTATTTATTTCCTTCGTAGAGATAACCCGTTCCACGAACACTCACCACCCGCTCAGACAGCGAAGGAAATTGATCGAGCTTGTGCCGCAAACGGCTGACAAGTGGACGCAGGATCTCAGGCGCTTCACGCTGCGAAGTGTCGTATCCCTGCACCAGCAGAACCAACTCCCGATGAGAAAAGACCTTGCCTTCGTTCTCCATCAAGATACGCAAAAGGCGTCCCTCTGCCGGGGTAAGATGTTCGATCTTGCTTTTGTGTTTGATCTGGCGGCGAGAGAGGTCTACAACGGTTCCATCCTTCAAGTTGAAGACCACCATCGCTTCATCAACCACATCGTTAGCCACAGGGCTTACCACCCGAGACCTGCCCGCACGGCGAGTCAATCCCTTCTTTACCGTTGCAATGATCTGCGCCGGCGAAGCGGGCTTCAAAAGATAATCATGGATACGCAAACGCAAAGCTTGGATGGCGGTTTCGGTGGACCCGAAAGCGGTCAACAAGATCACCTCGGTATCCGGCGCGATCTGATTCACGACCTGAACCACCTCCAACCCATCCATGCCGGGCATGCGCAAGTCTACGATCATCAGGTCAACCGGATGCATGCGGACATGCTCCACAGCGGCCTGTCCATTGGGCGCGGAGGCCACGTTGTACCCTTCAAGTTTCAGGATATCGGAAAGTGATTGGCGAGCGACAGGCTCATCATCCACAACCAGGATGTTAGACTTCATTGTTTTCCTCCTGCAACAGGTAAGAATATCCGGAAGCACGCTCCGGGTTCACGATCGGCAAGCAATTCAAGCGAGCCGCCATGGGCGGTAATTATATTGTAACTTACGGTCAACCCCAATCCGGTTCCTCCATCTTTGGTACTAAAGAATGGTTCAAATATATTTGACTGTTTATCTTTCGGGATTCCTTTTCCGTTATCCTGAAAGATAAGCTCAACACCGCCCTTCACCGGCCGGACGGATATCTTCAAATTTCCACCTGACGGCATGGCATCTGCGGCGTTCAAGGTCAGGTTGATGAACACCTGCTGGATCTGACTGCCCACCGCGCGAATGGCGGGGATCTTTCCGGTCGGGTCGATCACAACGCGCACCCCCGACTCGTTCAACTGTTTTGACATGAGATGGGTGATATATTCCAACATTTCCAATACATCAATCTTCTCAAGTGATGTAGCACTGGGGCGGTAAAAATCGAGCATACGGCGGACCGTGATCATCAGCCTTTCCAGTTCGGTCCGGGCAAGGTCAAAATACTCCTTGCGTTTTTCTTCAGGCAGATCTTCCCGACCGGCAAGATGCAGACAATTCTGCACGGCCTGCAATGGATTATTCACTTCATGAGCAATGGATGCGCTCAAGCGCCCAGCCGCTGCCATCTTCTCAGCTTGCAGCAAGGCCTTTTGAGATTCCTCCACCTTGCGGACATAAGCCAGTTGATCGGCATATAACCGTGAGTTCTCAAGAGCGGCAGCCGCCTGACGCGCAAGGATCTGAAACAATTCCAATTCCGATTCGCGGAATGGCGGTTGATTTCGATCGCGAGCGGCAAACATCACCATGCGCATGTTCGGGCGTTGAACAGGCACAAGGATCGCCGCATCCAGCCTCAGGTCCGCAAGGAGCGCTTTTAGGGCTGGGTCACCCGGCCCATTGGCATTGATCAACAAGGGGATCGAAGAAGAATCCACCCGGGCGATGATCTCCGAAAATTCAGGGGAGAGTCCCACTCCGCGTGAAGTAAGGAGGGTGAAATCCTTGTTTTCGGTGTTCTGCTGATAACAGGCCGCGTGAGTGCTTTGCAAGTGCCCGCAAATGGCGCTGATGATCAGTTCAAGCAAGGGCTCGCGCCGGGTCTCAGAAAGAAGCAATTCAGTGACAGAAAAAAGCGGACGAAGCGCCTGCGTGCGGGCTGCGTCTCGCTTTTGCCGGCTATCTGCCAGAGCGAGTTTGACGGCATCGATCAATTCACTGCCCGGGCCGAACGGCTTGAGAATGAGTCCATCCACCCCCTGACGCAAAGCGCGAATGGCAGTATCAACTGTACCGTGACCGGTCATGATAAGCATGGCAGCATCAGGTTGAAGCTGCTGCGCGTGCTGGATCACCTCGAAACCGTCCACTTCAGGCATGCGGATATCTACCAGCAACAGATCTATTTTGTTCTCTTTGAGAAATTCGATGGCTTTGCGCGGGGATGTTTCGGTTTCAACTTTATATCCTGCGCGAGTTAGGAGGCGGTTACACAGAAGGGCAATGCCGGGTTCATCATCCACTACAAATACAAAAGAGGTATCCATGATTAAAATTCTCGCTCGTTGTTGTTTGGATAGTTGGTGCGAAGGTCGGGTCAGATCGGAAGCCAGACCGTGAAGGTGGAGCCTTTATCTGGCTCGCTTGCAATATCGATCGTGCCCCCGTGATCGGTGACAATGCCATAAGTGACCGAGAGCCCTAGCCCGGTGCCGCCGCGATCCCCCTTGGTGGTAAAGAAAGGTTCGAAGATTCGTTCCTGATCAGATGGTTTGATCCCAACTCCGCTGTCTTTTACTGACATCACAACCCAATCATGCTCATCGTTCGCAGAAATGGATGTGCTCACTTTCATCTCTCCGCCTTTGGGCATGGCTTGTAAAGCGTTGTGGATCAGGTTGAGTAAAACCTGCTTCATCTGATTACGGTCAATGGAAACCCAGGGCAGGTTTTCATTCAAGTCGATCATCAGGTTGACATTATTGGTCTGGATCAGGTGACGGGTCAACGCGATCACGTCATTGACGACCTCGTTGATATCCGATCGGGTGCGGACGCGCTCGCCCTGACGCGAAAAATCAAGCAGACGGCGCACCACGTCACTGGCGCGTCTTGCTTCATGAAGAACCATATTCAATTCGTCACGATGTGTGGAGTTTTCAGGCAGCTCTTGAAGCACCAGTTCAGAGAACCCGGTGACAGTGGTCAACGGGTTATTTAGTTCATGAGCAATGCCGGCTGCCATTTCACCGACCGCCGCGAGTTTGGCCGCCTGCACCAGCCGGTTCTCTGCAGACCGCTGAGCTTCCATGCGGGCATTTAATTCGATCTCGATCGTACGCAGCTGGCGGACCGTATCCTGTAATTTTTGGTATTGATTGGCGCTTGAAATTACCGACGCAAGAATGCCCGCCAATGATTCCATGGCGATCACATCATCGCGGGAGAATGCATTTTGTTCACGGCTTTCCACATCGATAATCCCCAAAACTTCACTGCCATCCTTCAATGCCACACAGACTTCGGAAAGCGCCGGCCACCCTTTGAGCGGCACATACAATTCCTCTTTGCGTGTATCGTGGATGAGCCTGCTTTCGCCGGTCTGTGCAACCAGCCCGGTGATCCCTTCGTTGACAAGAAAACCCTTGCCATTCAAAGCGTGTTTCACCGTACTGGATTGTGTTCCGCCAATGCCTTGAATGGAATAGTTCTTTTCATCATCGACCAGCAGAATGGCAACCAACTCATAGCGGAAATATTGCGCCACGAGGTCAGCCGTGATGGAAGCCACTTCCTTTTTATCGTTCAGACCGATCACCTGCTCCACCACTTCGTGGATCAAACTCAAGCGCCTTGCGCGGGCTTCAGCTTCTTCGCGCAGGCGGGTATATTCGATCAAGCCCGCCATGTGACTGGTGATAACTCCCATCAAATGCTCATCGTAAGTGTTGAAGGCTTCCGTGCGCAGGTTTTCGATCACCAGAACCCCGATGACCTGGCCACGATACTTGAGCGGAGCGATCAACCGCGAACGAGCACCCTTATGCACCGGGACGAGTCCCTCCCGAACCGCGTCACGTACACGGCGAACAGGACCCTCTTTCAGCAAAGGCTGAATCGCATGCCCTTCAAGCTGCATGCTGATCACATTCATTCGCCCTTCGAACATGCGGTAATCGCTCAAAAATCGACCATCAGTGGAGCGAAGGAACAAAGCGATCAGCTCGGTATTGAAAGCGCGGGAAAGCAGCCCGAACATGCGGCGGGTGATCTGCTCAAGGTTCTGGGCAGAGGAAACCGTCAGCACAAAATCATTGAGCAAACCAAAGCGGCGCAAATGAGCCGCCATTTCAGAGAAAGTAACAAGCACTTCTACCGACGGAGAAACACGCGAAGCCAACTCGCGCAGCTGCGCCAATTCATTGCGCGAAAAATCCTTATTCCGCCAGAGCGCGACCACTGCGATCAATCGTTGACCAATGATCAGCGGCAGGCAGACCCAGACTTTGGTGCCCGACTTCAACGCCCCATGCGGCAGGTTATCCCAGTTCGGCTGATCGCGGGTGATGACGACTTCAGAGAGCGATCGATTCACCCGACGGAGGATCGGGTTCTCATCAATTTGCATGATCACCCCCCTTGCCGTCGCGTCATTCCAGGCAGCCTCAATATCGAGAGTTTCGCCGCGATGAATAGCGAGCCAGGCTCCCTGACAGGATACTCCCTGCACGAACGCATTCAAAACCTTCTCGATCGCCAAAGGCAGATCGGAAGACAGTCCCGATTGCAGGTCCGGCAGGAATGGTTGATTGGGTGAAATGGAATGACCGGCAAGCAGCGATGCGGTCAATTTCCAAATGCGCTGCGCCTCAGGTGTGAGTTTATCTGCCCCAACAAGCAGGGTTTTTGATGTGCCAGAAATCGGATATACGAAAAATCTTTCAGCATCCAGGCTGCAACCATCAGGAATTGCGCTGGAACGAGCGTATCCCCCGCTTAATGCACCGCATACCCAGGCATCGATCGACGGCCGCGAAAGAACGCCAATAAGTTCATTTTGCGCGGATCTGTTGAGATGGTACACAGCCCTTAGCAACCATGCGCCATCGAGGCGTTCTGCCAAAACAGCCCAAGCCGCCGATGAAATTTGGGCCGCGTCTTTTAATGGGATCTCAATTCCGGTGTCGGTTTGCATGTGTCGGTGTCTTTGGAATTATACCCTGCGGATTCCATAAGTTGAGAATGCCGCGGAACAGATTCAAACAAGCGCAGTCCGATACAGGTCTGCGCTTGTTCGAAGGTCAGTCCATACTTTAGGAAATTGAAACCGCTTTTAAGAAGGCGTAAGCTACTTCATTGTGACCGAGGTCGGAATGCCCGCCAATGATCGCATCTGAATTCAGGTTATACAATTTGCCAGCCTTGAACTTGTAAGCTCCGCCAACTTTTAGCAGGGAGCCATTCACCGCTTCAGGAGTCTTCTGCGCGCCGTTGCGGCCAATACCTCCGTATTTATCGTTCTTATCGCCGAAAGAAGCCGCGCCGTGCCCAGCCACCATGGAAGCCAGCGGATAAGCCAAGCCGACAGCCTTATCATTATCGGTACAGGAGATCACGATCGGGCCAGCAACCAAATTGTCGGTCACTACTTTACGGAAAAAGCCATGGTTGTTTTTGCCATCATAATTTTCAGCGAATCCGTAATGAGAAAATGCCGCTTGCAAAAGAGTGAGCGTATTCACCTTTATAGCGGGGTATCCCTTCGTGCCTGCTACTGCAGACGTTAAGAGACGCCCGCCAAAGCTATGCCCGGCAAGGTGTAATTTGATATTGGCATTTTGTTTGCGGATCGAACGTAGGATCTCGTTCAAGCCAGTGCTGCCGGTCAAGCCGGCGCGTTCCTTCATCTGGTAATAGGTGATTAGATTCAAAAGGTGGGCCGCGCTGGATTTAACCCCGGTCAACACTTCACCAAGCCCAGCCGCCCCGCCAGCCCGAACCGAAGTCCCTCCTCGTACCACCGCTGCTCCTCCAGTCCGTTTTGGTTTTGCAGGTGAAGATGAAGGCATCTTCTCTAATAGTGTCAGCAGCTCGTCACCTGGAAGTTTGTAAAACTCGCTTGCAGAATCAGCATCGGGAGAAATCTGCTTCGGGAGGAGGGAACGCATTAGGTCGGCAAATTCTTTTCGAGCCTTGCTATTGCCTTCCAGCTTGGGTAAAAGTTTCTTGGCTTTATCCAGGGTCTCCCGCCCTTTCTTGGTGTCAAAGACCGCCTTCATGTCGTCCAACTCCTGCTTGAGCAGGTCACTTGCAAGAGACGACCCGGCGCTCGCGGCGCCGCTGGGGATCAACGACTTTTCAGCGAATTTATGCGAAGGCCAGAGCACAGCCATGATTGCAAATTTTCGCTTGGCAAGTCCGCTCACAACTTTCGAATCCATCACCTGGCGCACGCACTTAAAGATATTTGTATAAAGATCGCGCGCTTCGGCAATATCGTTATTCCAACCGTGGGAGATGACGAATAGGTCTGTGGTCTTGCCATCAGCAAGGAATTTGGTCAGCGCACGTACCTGAGCTGGATCTGAACTCTGTCCTTTTTTATTGAACTCAACTTCAAAATATGGAAACCCAAAAAATTCTGGCATGGTACTCTCCTGTAAATTAGACCGATTGAATGGCGCGCATCAGGTCGACCAATCCGTGACCTTGAAAATACCTGTCACGTTTAAGGTCGGTAGCCGTTGAAAGAAAAATTTCCTTCACATGATCGGGTCTTCCAATAAATTCTTTCTTGATGGAAAGAAAGGAAGCGATCGCACCGGAGACATGCGGGGCCGCCATGCTTGTTCCGCTCTGCTCAAGATACAGGCAATCTTCGCCGGCATTCTCCTTCATATCCTGCCGCTGCCTGCCTGCCGCGCATGATACGATCCTTTCACCTGGCGCAACAAGATCCGGCTTAATGCGCCCATCCCCGGTGGGTCCCTTTGAAGAAAAATATGAAACACCATAAACGTGCGGCATTTCCTTATGAGTGGAACCTACTGTGATGGCCAACTCTGCATTTCCCGGATCATTGATCGTTAGATCCATGGTCGCGGACACCGATCCAAGGAATTCGCTTTGCAAGGTTCCATAACCAGTGTTGCCGGCTGCGACCACCACCACAACCCCAGACCTCACAAGGCGGTCTACCTCTACACAGAGCGGACTCTGTCCGCAGGCGAACCATTCCGGGTCGAATTCATAGCCGACGCTCAAATTGACACCCTGAATCAAAATGCGTCGCCCGTACCCATTGATCTTTTGGATCAGCGAAAGCGCCGCGATAATATTGCTGACATCGCCAGCGCCTTCATCGTCCAATACCTTTAGGCTCAACAATTTGCATTTAGGCGCCATGCCGATCAGGGAATCAAAGGTCCATTTGTTATAGGAGACATCTCCCTTTTCATCTCTTTGCCTAACAAAAGCCGAGATTTCTGACACTGATTTTGTCCTGGCGCCTTTCTTCGGCTTTTCAGCGGAGACCTTGATCTCGCCGGCGATAATCCCTGCAACGTGGGTGCCATGCCCAAGTCCGTCCTTCAATGCATTTTCAGGGTCTTTGGAATTTAAGCGGGTAAAGTCTGTGTGAACGAGCGGAGGTCTCAACTCGAGGTTGTTATGCATTGCGAAATGCGGATGCCCCTTATCAATCCCCGAATCAATGACCGCCCATGTAATTCCATCCCCGGAGGCAGAAAACGACGCCTGAGCCGCTTCAGCTTTGACCGTGCTGATGGATCTATCCATCAGGGCTTTTACTTTGAAATCTGGCCACACTCGGTAGATCGCGTTAGGACCGTACTTCCGCTTGCCATCCTTGTTGAATTCCTTCTTTACCTCTTTATCCATTTTCACTAACTGACGGATCACATCCCCCTCTAAATGTGCAAACAAATATTGTTCGGTGTGCTCACTCTTAAATAAGTTTACCCCTTGATGGTCGGTATCTTTATTATGACCATGCGATCTTATAATGCCCTTAATTTTTTCCATGACCCACTCGCGAGCGCCATGCACACCTGCCGGGTATTCCAGGTTAAGGTCGATGATGACCGCATAAGGTTTGGTTGGGTCTCCCAATCCTTCTTCGAGCATTTCCAGTAAAGGGATCGCGATGACGGTCTTGTCAAGTTTTTCCTGTTTGAACGAACTTTTCCTGGCTTCCACAGCAGGGTGGTTCGAGACAGGGACAACTTTTGGCTTGGCGGGCTTGCTTTTTTTTGCAGGCTTGCGAGTTACCATTACTTCCTCCATCAAATAAAGTCTAAAACCTAAAAAATTCGATTACTTGCTAAATGTTAGGTATAGAATACTCAAAAAAAGGGGGCTGTCAATAGGTAAATGGTCAATCACAGCGTTGGTGCGGTACGTAAAAACCAACCCACCCTGAATGGTAAAATAATTCCATGACTGAACTCAACATCATCGGCGGCGGATTGGCCGGCAGTGAAGCTGCCTGGCAAGCTGCCCAAAGCGGAATTAAGGTAAAGCTTTTCGAAATGCGCCCATCCATGCCTACCGGCGCACACCTTGGCAGCGACCTCGCAGAACTGGTCTGCTCAAACTCACTTGGCTCCAATCTGCCTGACCGCGCCTCTGGCGTGCTCAAAAACGATCTACGACAACTAAGCTCCCTGCTGCTGGAATGCGCCGAAGCCACCGCTCTCCCCGCAGGCGCCGCACTCGCCGTGGACAGAGAAGCCTTCGCGCAGAAGGTCACAGAAAAGATCCAGAGTCACCCCAACATCCAGTTGATCCGCGAAGAGGTGAAAGAGATTCCCGAAACACCCACCATCATTGCCAGCGGACCTCTCACTTCAGAAAGTCTATCCAGATCCATAGCCAGCCTCAGCGGCGAGGAGCACCTTTTCTTTTTCGATGCCATCGCCCCCATCGTTCACGCGGATTCGATCAACATGGAGATCGCCTTTCGCGCCTCGCGCTACGGAACAGGCGAACAGGACGAGGGAGATTACATCAACTGTCCGCTCTCGAAAGATGAATATTACGCCTTCGTTGGCGCGCTTCAAAATGCCGAGCGGATCGAGCTGCGCTCCTTCGAAGATGCAATTCTCTCCGGCGTCAAAGCAGGCGCATTCTTCGAAGGCTGTCTGCCGGTCGAAGTCATCGCCGGGCGTGGCGAAGACTCACTTGCCTACGGACCCATGCGTCCCGTCGGCCTGCGCGACCCGCGCACCGGCAAACGCCCATACGCGGTCGTTCAACTTCGGCAGGACAATCTCGCCGGCAGTCTTTACAATCTCGTCGGTTTTCAAACCAACCTGAAATTCCCGGAACAAAAACGAGTCCTGCGCATGATCCCCGGTCTTGAAAAAGCAGAGTTCGAACGCTACGGGCAAATGCACCGCAACACTTTCATCGCCTCGCCAAAACTTTTGCGCCCCACCCTTCAACACATCACGCGAGACGATCTTTTCTTTGCCGGGCAGATCACCGGCGTGGAAGGATACATGGGCAACATCGCCACAGGCATGTTGGCAGGCATCAATGCCTCGCGCCTGCTTCAAAACAAAACGCCCTTCACCCTTCCCAACGAAACCATGCTCGGCGCGCTCTGTCACTACATCACGCATGCCGACCTCAAAGATTTCCAACCCATGAAAGCCAACTTTGGAATACTCCCGCCGCTGACCCTGGAGAAAAGGGTTGGCAAACGCGAGCGCGGACAACTCTACGCAGACCGCGCCGCTCACAGCCTGAAAAAATTTTTGGAAGAAAACCATGACTAAACGAGCCGCCTCCATCTATTTGATCTTGATCGGACTCTTGTTCATCTTCGTATCTGGATGGTACGCCGCATCATTCTTTAACAAGGAAGCTGATTCAGCGTCCTTCGACGGTGTCCGCGCTTTGGCAGATGTGCAAACGCAGGTTGATTTCGGTCCGCGCATTCCGGGCTCAGAAGGACATGCCAAAATCCGGGAATGGATGCGTATCGAATTGGAATCCGCTGGCTGGCAGGTAGAGGTCCACGAATCCGAGCGCATGGGGCATCCCATTTACAACATCATTGCCAAAAGAAGTGACGAAGACCCAAAGATAATTCTGGGGGCGCATTACGACACGCGTATGATCGCCGACCATGATCCCGACCCGGCAAAAAGAGATCAGCCGGTTCCCGGCGCGAACGACGGCGGCTCGGGTGTGGCTGTCTTGCTTGAAATGGCGCGCGCCCTGCCCGAGGATAGTGTGCCCGTCTGGCTGGTATTCTTTGACACCGAAGATAACGGACGCATCGAAGGCTGGGACTGGATCCTCGGCTCACGGGCCTTCGCCGAAGAAATCCCTGTTCAACCAGAAGCAGTCGTCATCGTGGATATGATCGGCGATGCAAACTTGAACATCCACCTCGAAAAAAATTCCGATGTTGCAATTCGCACTGAGATCTGGTCCGTCGCAGAAAGATTGGGCTACAGCGCGCAGTTCATCAACAACGAAAAGTTCAGCATGCTCGATGACCACACTCCATTTCTTGAAGCGGGCATTCCCGCCGTGGATCTGATCGACTTTGACTATCCCTACTGGCATACCACAGAAGACACGCCAGATAAAGTCTCTGCCGAATCACTTAAAGCCGTGGGTGACACCTTGCTGACCTGGATCATGGAAAAGCCCAAGCCTTAAGGCAGCATGGTCAAAAAACAAAACAGGGCGTACACTTAAGAAGATGACGGTTCAAGACTCTTTGCAGAAAATTCACCTCCCGTGGGTGGAACGTGTCTCACACGAGCTGGCCCGCGGAGAAGGTGTGCGTGCCGGCTTTGTGGTTCAGCTGGAACGTTTTTACAGCCTGCTTGAGCAAACCGTCATGACTGGCGATACAGCCTGGCTGGACCCCATTCTCTACGATTGGGGGCATTCCCCCACCGAGACCAATCTCGAAGAAGGGGAATACTTTGTTTCATTCATTATCAACCGCATGGTTGGGCTAACCATGTCTGTTGCGCAGGAAAACCTGAACGAACAGGAAGCCCTGGAAGTGCTTGCCGCCATCATCCCGGTCTTCACTCACAGCTTGAGCGTTGTCGTCCGCTATGAGATGGAAACCCGAGTGGCACACATCTCAAGTGAGCTTGGCAAAGTGCAGGATAAACTGCAGGAACTCGATCACAACAAGTCAAGTTTTATTTCTGTGGCAGCTCACGAACTCAAGACCCCGCTCACCTTGATCGAAGGCTATACCGCCATGATGGTCGATGTGGTTGAAAAATCCGGTCAGCCTCAAATGGATAGCCTGCTCAAGGGCGTCAATACCGGCATCAGCCGCATGCGGCACATCATCGACGATATGCTGGACGTCTCGCTGATCGACAACAACTTGCTTACCCTCAACTTTCAGCCGCTATGGATCACCCATCTGCTTAATCTGCTGAAGAATGAACTCAAGAAAAGTATCAATGACCGCAAGCAGACCCTGGTGGTCAATGAATTCACAGGCGCAGACCTGATGATCTATGGCGACTCAGAGCGGTTATATCAAGCCTTGCATAACGTCGCTGCCAATGCCATTAAGTACACTCCTGACGGCGGGACGATCACCATTGACGGTCGCATGCTGCCAGGCTTCATCGAAGTCACCATCGCAGATACCGGCATCGGAATTTCGCCAAAAGATCAATCTGCCATCTTCGAGAAATTTGGTCAACTCGGGCGGACCAACCTGCACTCGAGCGGCAAGACCAAGTTCAAGGGCGGCGGACCCGGGCTCGGGCTGCCCATTACCCGCGGAATCATCGAAGCGCACGGCGGCACGATCTGGGTCGAATCGGAAGGCTATGACGAAGTAAAATTGAAAGGCTCCACATTTCATATCTTGATCCCATCGCGCACAGAGGCGACCGACCCGCGCATTGCCAAATTATTTGGACAATCAGAATTGCACAAATTAGAATCGGAAACGGAATTCAGTGTCAAAGAAAATCCCACAACCAACAACACCTCCGCGTGAACGGGCATTCCTCGTTGGCGTGGAAATTTACGGAAAGAAACAACACCTCACACTCGATGATTCGCTCGCGGAATTAGCGCTGCTGGCAGATACCGCCGGCGTGGATGTTGTCGGCGAGCTCACTCAAAAGTTGGAACGACCGCACAGCGTCACTTACATCGGGCCCGGCAAAGTGGAGGAGTTAAAAGCCCTCGCCGAAGAAACCCTGACAGACGTGGTCATTTTCGACGACGAGCTATCACCCCGCCATCAGCGTGAGCTGGAAAAAGCGCTCGGACAGACCATCCGCGTGCTGGATCGAACCGCCCTCATCCTGGACATTTTTGCCCAGCACGCCCACACAAGCGAAGGCATGCTGCAGGTGGAGCTGGCTCAATACGAATACAACCTCCCCCGCCTGACCCGCGCATGGACCCATCTCGAAAGGCAGGCGGGCGGCGGTGGCGGTCGGGCCGGTTCAACAGGCGGTGTAGGTTTGCGCGGACCGGGTGAAACGCAGCTCGAAGTGGACAAGCGCGACATCCGCAAACGCATTGCGCACATCAAACGTGAGCTGGAAAAAGTGGAAGCGCACCGCACAAGATATCGCGCTCAACGAAAACGCTCCCGAATTCCAACTGTCGCCCTTGTTGGCTATACGAATGCAGGAAAGTCAACTCTCCTGAACCGGCTCGCAAAAGCCGAGGTGTATGTTGCCAATCAATTATTCGCAACGCTCGATCCCACCACGCGCCGGGTTCAACTTCCCGGTGATGAGCTTGCGCTGATCACAGACACGGTCGGATTCATTCAAAAGTTGCCGACATCTTTGGTTGCGGCATTTCATGCCACTCTGGAAGAGATCGCAGAGGCTGATCTCCTCCTGCACGTTGTGGACATTTCTCACCCGAACGCCCTCAACCAATTTCAGGCAGTGCAAGAAACATTGACCGAGATCGACGCGAACCACATCCCCATGATCACCGCGTTGAACAAAGCAGACCTGCTTCACAACCCTGAAAATGCGCGCGAAGTCCTCAAGGAATTTCCGAAAGCGGTATCGATCTCTGCCATTCAAGGCACAGGAATTAAGGATCTGCTGCATTTGATCCGCGAGGAACTTTACGAATCATACTCGCCGATTCATGTCCGTCTTCCCTACCAACAGGGCGCGCTCATCTCGCTCTTCCATGAATTGGGACAAGTAGAGCGGGTGGAGCACGAACGAGGCGGCGTAGTGATGCACGGACGCATTCCCGGGCGGCTGCTGGCGCAATACGCCTCCTGGCAGGTCAAGCCAGGCGACGCCAAGTCTGCGCCCGCTCTGCTCGAAGATGACCAGCAAGACCAAGAGGAGGAATAATGTCCGACTTGCTTGATCGAATCTCAGAGTTTCTCGCCCACCGCAAGGGACTGCTTCCCATCATCGGAATCCTTCTGATCATCGTTAATTTGATCTTGCAGTTCGTCCTGCCGGGAAGTTTTTTAACGACCAGCAATCTATTCCTTCACCTTGGATTGGTCATTGCGATCTTCGGGTTGATGCTCGCCTGGGCTTTGTAATACACCACAACGTCGGCATCAAACAACTCAGGCGTCTCACAGATTCCAGCCATGCCTTCGTTATCCGGTCAGATCCTCCTTAATCAATATCGAATAGAAGAATTCGTCGAGTCCACACCGCTCGGCGAACTTTATCGTGCTGTTGATATCCGTCACGATAGATCGTTCGCGCTCACCCTTTTGCCGAAAACGATCTACGAAAACAAGGAAGCCCTAAAAGAACTGGAAGCAGAATCGAACAGGCTGCGAGCCATCTCGCACCCAAACTTGATCACCTACCACGGCATTTTTCAAACCTCCACAAATGCCTTCCTGCTCGAAGACTGGATCGACGGTCCATCACTTAGCGCCATCATCCCCGCCCGAACCCCGGTCAGCGTCAACGAAGCGCTGATCTACATCAAGGCGGTTTGCGGCGCGCTTGAAGCCCTGCACAAGAATCAACTCTTGCACCTGAACCTTGCCCCGGAAATGATCCGCATCAATCAGCGCGGAGAGATCTTCCTTGCGGGCATCGGCGCGGCCCGGCGCAATGGAGACAAGGCAAGGGAAAGATCGGGCAAGTCGCCAAAATTATTTTTTGCTCCAGAACAATTCACATCGCAACCGCTCACTCCCGCTGCCGACATTTACGCGCTGGCTGTGATTCTTTACTGGCTAACAACAGGCTTGTGGATCAATGGCAGAGCTGCGCCAAAGACCGGCGAAGCCATTCAACGCATTCACCTCGACCAAAATCCGCCTGCACCGATCTCGCTCAATAAGGATATCCCCGATCACTTCTCGCGAATGACCCTTTGGGCGCTCCGTAAAAAAACACAGGACAGATTAAAGTCCACAACCGAATTGGTCTCGTCGCTCGCGCTGGCTGCAAATTTTCAAGCGGACTCGATCCCGCTTCGCGCCACGCCGACAACTGCTCCGCTCACCTCAAACATTCTCGAAGGCTGGAAGTACATCCCGCCGCCGAAGCCGATCGGCTTGCAGCAAGATCAACCTCCACTGGACGAACGCCTAGCAGCGCTATCCAGCGGGCAGCCGAAAAAATCCCGATCCCGGATTGGTTTCCTCCCGATCTTTATTTTTATCTTGATCCTCGGATTCATTTCGCTTTTCTGGTTCGTGCGCCCCGCGCCGATCATCGTCATTCCCACCCCGATCCAATTCACTCCCTTCGCCGCTGACTTCACTCCACCGCCGTCACTTACGCCTGAACCCAGACCCACAGAACCCAACGGCGGGCGGATCGTCTTCACCTGCACCCGGGGAGATTTCAATCAGTTGTGCATGATCAACCGCGACGGCACCGGGTTGACCCAGGTGACAGACATGGAAGCCAGTAACTACTACCCCACCTTTACCAATGACGGCTCGGCGTTGTTATTTGCTTCCAACCGCAACGGGCCTTTCGATCTGTTCCTTCTGGTCTTCGGCAAAAAGGAATTATTGCAGCTCACTGATAATGTTGGGAACGTAGTATCGCCGGATTATTCACCCGACGGGCGACGCATTGCATTTGCAAATCGTGTTGGCGAAAACCCCTCCACGATCTGGATGATCAATTCGGATGGACTGAATCCGCGGCAAGTCTATGCCGGGCGCGATAATATCGTAGCAGTGGCATGGTCGCCTGACGGGGAGCGCATCGCGTACGCCATGTCAGTTGGTATACCTTTGGAATACGAGATCTTCACCATGAATGCAGAAGGCAAGGACCACGTCCGCCTATCGGAAGGATTGCAGGGAATCGGCGGGAGTCTCGATTGGTCGCCCGATGGTAGATATCTGCTGGTCTCCGCAGGACCTTTCGGTGACAAGGACATCTTCAGGCTGGATGCGGTCACCGGGGAGGCGACTCAACTCACAGATGGCGGGAACAACGCCGGCGCATCATACTCGCCAGACGGTCGTTACATCGTCTTCAACACGCTCCGCAACGACGACCAGGCAGACCTGTACATCATGCGTTCAGACGGCTCCAATCAGGTCCAATTAACAAATCACCCCGAACCCGATTGGGGCCCGAGGTGGATACAATAATTTTATTTTGGGGGGAAGTCTATTTTTCGCCGTGATGAATGGCGATGGTCCCGAACATCAGCCGCTTAAAACCAACATTCTTGAAGCCCGCTTCTTTGAGTCTGTCTGCCAATTGCTCGGCAGTGACAAACCCCTCGGTAGTGTCAGGCAGATAGGTATACGCCTCGCGCACGCCAGAAAGCAGACCGCCCAGAGTCGGGATGATGACATGCATGTGAAGCCAAATGAAGGGGGAAAGCAGATTGCGTTTTGGGCGGGTGGTATCGAGGATGACGATCCGTCCGCCGGGCTTCAACACACGATGTTGTTCCTGAATGGCTTTTTTGAGGTCGATCACATTCCGCATCAAAAACCCGGAGATTACCGCATCGAAAGATTCATTCTCAAAGGGCAGGCGCAAGGCATCTGCTGTGGAAAAATTCAGAGGACCGACCGTTTTCGCGCCGACACGCATCATCTCATGGGTGAAGTCTGCCGCGGCCACTCTGGCGGTGGGAAACTGCGAAAGCGCCTCGCGTGCCAAATCGCCTGTGCCCGTTCCCAGATCCAGCAATGACGCGGTGGGGTTTAATCGAGCAAGCTGGATCACCTGCTTACGCCAGCGCACATCCTGATAGCCAGTCATCAAGCGGTTCATCACATCGTAGCGATGCGCGATCCTGGTAAACATGGATTGAACGTATTGGGCGCGTTCCTGCCCGCTAAGATTTGTCATAATCGGCTCCTTGAACTTTTGTGAGGCAGTATTATACCCGCGGCGTTTTATTAACGCATGTTATACTGCGGGTCGCTTTAATTCCGACAACTTTATTTTTGGAGATATTCTCATGCCCGTCACAGATTCACATGCTCAAAATATATTTCAGATCTGGTGGCTCGCCATCCGCCCAAAGACCCTGCCCGCCGCCGCATCAGGTGTGGTGATGGGAAGCGCGCTGGCATGGGCAGACGGGTCGTTTCAAATCCTGCCTGCGCTTGCAGCCTTGTTCGTGGCGCTGCTTCTGCAGATCGGGAGCAACGTGGCGAACGATGTATATGATTTCGAGCGCGGCGCAGACACCTCCGAGAGGCAGGGACCACTGCGTGTGACTCAGGCGGGCTTGCTCACTCCGGCGCAGGTCAAGCGCGGCATGTGGACGATCTTCCTGCTGGCAGCGGCTCTTGGTTTGTATCTCGCTTATTTACGCGGATGGATCATCATCCTCATTGGGCTGGCTGCGATCATCTCTGCGATCGCCTACACGGGTGGACCTTTTCCGCTGGGTTATTACGGGTTGGGCGATCTGTTCGTATTCATTTTCTTCGGCATCGCTGCAGTTGCAGGGACTTATTTTGTGCAGGTCGGCTCGGTCAGCGCGGCAGCTTGGGGCATGTCTGTGCCTGTGGGCTTGATCATCACTGCGATCCTGGTCGTGAACAATTTGCGCGATCTGGAGAATGATAGAAAAGCAGGCAAACACACAATGGCTGTCAGACTCGGAGTGCAGGGCACAAAGACCGAGTACCTGCTGTGCATGTCTGCCGCGTATTTGATCCTGCCCGTTTTTATCACGCTGAACCTGATCCCGATGTTCTCCATGCTGGCATGGGTTTCTCTGCCGCTTGCGCTGAAGACATGGAAGATCGTCAATTCACAACAAGGTCGCGCGCTCAACGCCGCGCTGGCAGGAACAGGTCAAACCGCGTTCCTTTACAGTCTTTTTTTCTGGATCGGAATTTTATTTTCGTAGTTCAGTTTTGAGGAATGAATTACTTCAATTCACGAACTTCCACTTGCATAAGCGCCGCTCTGCCCAATCGACAGCAAAGTACATGCCAAGCCCGAGGATGCTCATGGCGATCACGCCTGCATACATGGCTGGGTAATCAAAAAGAGTACTGCCATTGTAGTAAATGTAATAACCAAGTCCGTATTTTGTAGCGAACAACTCGGTCACGTACAGCACTGCAACAGCGGTTCCAATGGACTGACGCAGGGCGGTCAAAATGGCTGGCAGGCTGGCAGGCAAATACACAAAGCGGAAGATCGCCCGCCGACCCGCACCAAGGCTTCGCAGGCTTTCGAGCAGCTGCACGGGCAGTCCCGCCGCCTGATCGCGTACAAGCACAATGATCTGAAAGAACAAAATCAGAAAGATAATGAATATTTTTGCTGTGTCGCCAATGCCCAGAAACAAAAAAACAATGGGGACAAAAACAACTTTGGGGATGGGATACAGCAAATAAATGATCGGGGAAAAAATGCGGCTCAAAGTTCTTGACCCGCCAATTGCCAGCCCCGCAGGAGCAGCGACCAACACTGAGAGCGCCATGCCCGCAGTGACCCGCCACAGGCTCACCCCAAAATGGGTTAATAACTCATTCCCCAATTCCCGAAAGAACACGATCAACACTTCCGTCGGCGCAGGCAAAATGGGGCGGTCCAACAACATGGCAGAGATCTGCCACAGAACAGCAAGCCCAAGCGCCGAGAAGATCACATCACGCCGACTCATTGCGCAGCTCCTGCCGCAGGGATTCACACAGGTCGTGATACGCCTGACTGTTGCGGTACTCCGCCTGACCCGCCTGCTGATTCTCGAACACGCGCGGCGACGAACTGAGTAAAAGGATCTTCCTTCCCATGGACGCGGCTTCTTCAATGGCATGGGTCACGATGACAAGAGTCAGGTTTTGCTCCTCGCACAATGAGACAGTCAAGTTCTGCAGGTCTTCACGGGTGATGGCATCGAGCGAAGAGAAAGGCTCGTCCATCAAGAGCAGGTCAGGCGAGACCGCCAGTGTGCGCGCAATGGCTGTGCGCTGGCGCTGTCCGCCCGAGATCTGAGAGGGATATTTCTCTGCAACCTCGCTCAGGCCCAAGCGGTTCAACCAGTGATCTACGTTGTTTTCTGGCTGAAAATCTTCAGGGGTGTGCTTGCCGTCCTGCCCGTAGAAGTTTCGCACGCGCAGACCCAACCCGGCATTCTCGCGAACGGTCGCCCACGGCAGTAAACCATAATCCTGCAGGATCAATCCGCTGCGCGGACGAGGACGAAGGATCTGCTCACCGTCAATTTGGACCGTGCCGCTGGTTGGCATCCGCAGCCCCGCAAGCAGGTACAGCAGGGTCGTCTTGCCGCAGCCCGAAGAGCCGAGGATCGCCCAAGTCTCTCCGCGTTGAACTTGCCAGTTGAAATTCTGGAAGAGAGGCGCGGAGCGCGGGTATGCAAAGGTCAGTGAGTTCGTCTGGATCATGAATGCAAGCGGGAGTCTGCCAGGGGCAAACTCCCGCCATTATAACGGAATCAACTACCGGCTACGGGAGGAACGAACCGTTGACCGAATCTGCATAGGAGATGTCGCTCAACACCATCGCTCTTTCCTGAGCCCACGCCAGCGCATCCGCCCATTCTTCTTCGGTCGGCACGCCCTTGGTCGGGAACGGAGGTACTTTGTAGGTCTCAAGCAGTGGAGGCGGGACAAGTTTCTGTTCGCTCAACACATTGGTGAATTTCTTCGGGTCAAGGTTGATCAACCCGGTGGCTTCTTCAACAGCAGAAAGGAAAGCACGAATGGCATCCGGGTTGGCGTCAATTACTTCCTTGCGGAAGGAGAGTACGCTAAAGCCATATTCAGGATGAGTCGAGTCATCTGCCACGATCACAGCCCCTTGCGAAACCGCAAGCGAAGCAAGCGGGTCGGGCAGAACACCCGCGTTGAGTTCACCGGATGCAAGCAAAGCCATGCGGTCGGGAATCTTTGGCACTGCAATGGTCTTGATCTCTTCGGCGTTAAATCCCTCCGCCTGCAATAAGCGCTGTGTCACATATTCGATCACCGTGCCTTGCGACACGCCAATATCCACACCTTTCAATCCGGCGGGGGCAGTGATGCCGCTTTGAGCAGAAGCAAGAATAAAGAAGTGACCGTATCCCTCTGTCGGGCGCAGGGCATAACGCACAGCCTGCATTTGAATTTTTTCTTTATTGAACAGCATGACCGCCAAAGTTTCATTGACAGTTCCGTCTGCCTGACCAGCCGCGATCAATTGATCGCGCTCTGGCGCAGACGCAACAGGCACAAACTCAACATTGACTCCGTACTTGGCAAACAAACCTTCCTGCTGGGCAACATACATTGGAAGGGTGTCGATGATCGGCAGGACGGCGATCTTGAGAGTCACCAACTCACCAGCGGGCGCTTCATTCGGGACCTCAACGGCGGGCGCAGATGCTTCGGTCGCTTCGGCAGGGACGGAAGGAGCGCAGGCGCTGAGGACCAGACTCATTGCAAAGATAAAAATGAACAGGGGGCGTAACGAACGCATGAAAAGAAATCTCCTTTTAAATGTTTTACTCCGCTTCAATAAAAAGCGGTTTTATTTTTGATCAGGGAACCCGGTCAGCAGGGACGCCGATCGAACGCGCCAAAAATTTACGAAGTGATGGAAGCGACTCTTCCAAGGACGGTGATCCGGTGTAGATCCAGTGAGTGACAACTTCATTCAACGCGCCGATCCAGGCTCGGGCGGTGATCTCGGTTTGCTGATCGGGAATGCTCCCCTCCTGAACGGCCCGCTCCAAACGAGACTGAACCACACGGGTCAAGCGGTCATTGATGGCGCGCCGGCGCTCCTCGAACACAGCTCCCAGCCCAACGGCTTGCACCAAAGCGATCTTGGCAAGTCCGCGATACTGACCGAACAACCCGAGCGCAGCGCCCAATGCGGCATCCATCTGTTGAATGCCGTGCGATTCCTTATCCATTGCCTCGGTCAGGCGGCTTTCGAGCAGATCGGCAAAGGTATCGCTCAACGCCAGGAAAATATCCTGCTTGCTGGGAAAATAAAAATAGAAAGCCCCTTTGGAAGAGTGCGACTCACTAACAATATCGTCCACTTTGGTATCGTGATAGCCCTTGGTGGCAAATACCTTCACAGCCGCTTCGAGGATGCGATTTCGGGTCTCTTGGGAGGGATTTGAGGTGGTTTCTGCCATAATTTAGTAGACTGACCAGTCGGTCTACTATGGTGAATAATAGCACAAAGCAGGGGTCATGACAAGGAAACGAGTGAGGCGAAGAAATTTTGAGCAATCCCCACTGAAAGCTTGTAATTCAGGATTTGGAGGTTTCTATCAAGGCGAGGAAGACCCCGGCGATCTTGGGATCAAAATGAATTCCAATTTGCGACTTAATGTATTCGATCGCTCTTTCAACGCTCCAGCCTTTTCGGTAAGGTCTGTCGGAAAGCAGCGCGTCCCAAACATCGGCAAGGGCAAAGATGCGCGCCTCCAGGGGAATATCCTCCCCTTGCAAGCCTTCGGGGTAACCAGTGCCGTCCCACTTCTCGTGGTGAAAATACGGGATGGTAATGGCAGGTTTCAAGTATTCGATCTTTGAAAGCATTTCATAGGCATAGATCGTATGCCGCTTCATCACTTCCCACTCTTCTTCGGTCAGCTCTTCGTTCTTTAGCAGGATACCATCTGGCACGCCGAGCTTGCCAATATCATGCAACAACCCGCCGCGGCGGATGTGAACAAGCTGCGCCTCATCGATCCCCATTTCACGCGCAAGTCTGAGAGCCAGATCCGCGACTCGCAATGTATGACCTTCGGTCTCTTTATCCCGCAGATCCATGGCGCGTGACCAACCTTCGATGGTCGCATCGTAGGCAAGGGTCAAGTCCTCGTTCGAGCTTTGCAGGCTGTCAAATAATTTGGCATTCTCAATGGCGCTCGCAGCCTGCCCTGCAAACAGGGTGAGCAGGCGCAAATCAGTCTCGGTAAAAATCCGTGTGGAAGGTTTGATCTCAGCGACATCCAATACTCCCAGCAGATGCCCGCCATACAGCAGGGGCACGCCGAGCATGGATCCATAAGGGATCTGCCAATAGAGAATGGATCGAAGTTCCCAGGTCTGGTAATCTTCCACAATGATCGAAGTGCGAGATTGAGCCACACGTCCCGCCAGCCCATCTCCCAGTTGACGCCTTGTGCCAACCGGCAGGTCCGGACCGATCGCAGCGACCAGTTCGAGGTCCATTCGATTCGTATCGTACAAGCTGATCGAACAGCATGGCGTATCCAGCAACCGCTGGGCACGCTCAATGATCTTGACCATCACAGTTGAAAGATCCAACTGCATGGACAGATCGCGGGTGATCTCATATAAACCTGCAAATTCTTCTGCGCGATGGCGAAGCTCGGCAAAGAGCCGAGCGGAATGGATCGCGCCCGCCGCCTGCGATGCAAAAAGCGAAAGCAGCCTGCCATCTTCTTCTGAAAACTTTCTTTTGGATTCGCCGTACTCATCCGCCGTCAGCACCCCGATCAACTCTCCGCGATAAAGCATCGGCACTTCAAGCACAGCGTGAATGGACATACCATCAAAGATCGCAGCGTGACCTTCCCACGTGGAATAATCGTCCACCCACATGGGCTGCCGGGTTTCGGCAACCCGTCCGGCGATCCCTTCGCCTAGCCTCAATCTCTGCCCGGTCGGGTAACTTGGATCGGTCACCTTCATTAGCTCAAGCATATCGCCAAACTTCAAGTACATGCTGCTTGTCGATGAGCCGAGCAATTTTCTGGCACTCTCCACAACTGACTGCAGCAAGTGGTCTAGGTCGTACTCCCCAGACAGTGACTTGCTTGTTTCGTGTAAGGCTTCCAATTGATTTAAACGACTCTGCACACTTTGATACAGGCGCGCATTATGAATTGCCACCGCCGCGTAACCAGCAAACAATTCCAGCAGGGCAACATCTTGCTGGGCAAATTTCTGAGGTTGAAAATGCAACAAGGTCAAGACACCGAGAATTTCCGCCCCTCTACGAATGGGTACACCAACCACTGACTTAAAAGAAATTCCACTGTAAATGGAAGCTCGCCCCTCCCAATTATCGTAATCTCCCACCACAATGGGATTCCCGAATTCCATAACCTTGCCTGAAAGTCCCTGCCCAAGTTCCAAATAACTCCCGGTAATTACCGCATCCACCCCAATGGAAACGACCAACTCCAGCTTGCCCAACGCCGGGCGATACAAATAAATGCCGCCGCCCGAGCTTTGAAGCAATCCACAGGCACGGGCAGTGATCGACTTGAGCAACTTCTCAACATCCAACTCCGCTACAAGCTCAAGGCTGATCTCACGCAACGATTCAAGCTGCGAAGCCTGACGGAGCAGCTCCGCCTCCGCCTGTTCGCGTTTCGCAGTGTTCTGTTCATTGATCGCCGACTTTAAATATTTATGAACAGCCACACCGGATGAAACCTTTTTGCTTGCATGTTTTTTTTGCGTTGAGGGTTTTCTCATAGGTTTATAAAATTGCAGGTTGGAGACATCTGAATCCAATTGCACTACCTAGTTTATTCCATACCAAGCAAAACTACAATAAAAAAATCGTTTAATCTTTTCAGCCATAGGCCATATAATAAAGACATCCATGCTCGAAACACAAAAATTCCTTACTGCCAGCCTGAGCTCTCACCCAAAAGGACACGCCGCCGCGCGCATGCTCGCATCTGCTTTGAACGCAGTGGAGCCGGGAACGGCGGTAAAAAGATACCTGGAAGATAATCCGCTCCCGCCTTTTTCGCGCGTTTTTTCTTTCGGATTGGGAAAAGCAGCCTGCGCGATGACTTCTGCCGCCTCAGACTGCACCAGCCTGACAGACAGCCTCATCATCACAAAACACGCGGTCGCTCTTACCCTTCAGCCTGCCACGGTGATCGAAGGGGATCATCCCATCCCAGGCAGGGGCAGCCTCGCCGCAGGAGATGCCGCAGTAAAGTTCATTTCTCAGCTCACAAAAGACGACCTGCTTTTGTGCCTGATCTCTGGCGGCGGTTCGGCACTGATGACCGCCCCGCGCATTCCGCTTGCAGACCTGCAATCTCTCACTTCATCCTTACTTGCATGCGGCGCCCGCATCGACGAGATCAATACTTTGCGCCGCCATCTGGATCATCTCAAAGGCGGCGGGCTGGCCAAGCTCGCGGGTTCGCGCGGCGCTGCCGTTGTCAGCCTGCTCCTTTCAGATGTGGTCAACGACTCTATGGAAGCCATCGCATCCGGACCCACCGTCCCAGACCAGACCACCTGCACGGACGCCCGGACGATCATCGAAAAATATCATCTAACCGACCGCATCCCAGAATCCATTATCCCTGCATTGACGGAGACCGCAAAACCTGAAGATCCCATTTTTGAACGGGTTCACAATTCCATCATAGCAAGCAACGAGATCGCCTTGCAAGCCGCCCAGAAACAGGCTGAGCAGGAAGGCTTTTTCGCAACGGTCATGCGTAGAGGCGTGCAAGGAGAGGCAAGCGGCATCGGGCTGGAAATGGCGAAGCTTCTGAAGGAGTCCGCAAAAAAAATGCAGCGTCCATTCTGTCTGCTAGCCGGCGGGGAAACAACTGTGACAATTAAAGGAATTGGTAAAGGCGGGAGAAATCAGGAACTTGCATTGGCAGC
>JAGNWT010000099.1 GCA_017985935.1 Anaerolineales bacterium
GACTTCCTGCAGATCAAAGCCATTGACCATGTCCATTTTTATGTGGGCAACGCCAAGCAAGCCATGTATTACTGGTGGAAGGCTTTCGGCTTCAAGCCCGTGGCATATTCCGGATTGGAAACCGGCAACCGTGAATTCGCCTCGTATGTGCTTGAGTCAGGGCAGGCGCGTTTTGTGATCTCCGCCCCTTACACCCCGAGCAGCCCGCTCGCCTCACACCACATGCTGCACGGTGACGGCGTCAAGGTCATCGCCATGGAAGTGGAGGATGCCGAGAAGGCGTGGCAAGCCACCACTTCCCGCGGAGCACGATCCGCGTGGAGCATGCGCGAAGAGAAGGATGCCCACGGCACCTACCGCACCTCCGCCATTTACACTTACGGCGAAACCCTGCACGTCTTCGTGGACCGCTCCGATTACAAGGGAGTCTTCGCCCCCACCTACCGCCCCATCAAAGACAAGGAAGCCCAATCCGCGGGCATCGCCGCAATTGACCATATCGTGGGCAACGTGCAATTGGGCAAGATGAATCAGTGGGTCAACTTCTACCATCAGGTGATGGGCTTCCGCCAACTCATGCACTTTGACGACAAAGACATCTCCACCGAATATTCCGCGCTGATGTCCAAGGTCATGCAAAACGGCAACGGGCGCGTCAAATTCCCGATCAACGAACCTGCTGACGGAAAAAGGAAAAGCCAGATCGAAGAATATCTCGATTACTACATGACGCCCGGCGCGCAGCACATCGCCCTCATCACCGGCGATATCCTCGCAACGGTCGATCAACTCCGCCGCAACGGCGTGGAATTTTTGCGCGTGCCAGACACCTACTACGAAATGCTGCCCGAGCGCGTCGGCTCGATCAAGGAAGATTACAAGACCATCCACGACCTCGGCATTTTGGTGGACAAGGACGACGAAGGCTATCTCCTGCAAATTTTTACCCGCCCCATTCAAGACCGCCCCACCATGTTCATTGAGATCATCCAGCGCCACGGCGCTCAGGGATTCGGCAAGGGCAACTTCAAGGCTCTCTTTGAATCATTGGAACTGGAACAGGAACGGCGCGGCAACCTGTGACCTCAACCCTGTAACCTTTGCTCCCAAAATGATATTCGCCACCATCAGCATCTCTCACCCTTCGACAACGTTCGGGGCATACCCTCAACCTGCTCTGGTCTCGAACGGCCGAGCCTACCCGCTGCCGTTCCGCGACATGCATGAAGTCATCCGCGTGGGCAGGGATGAAGCTGCCAGCCGCGCATCGAAGGAATCCTTCGCAATTGAAGAGGTGAACTTCCACGCGCCGCTCAAACCCGTCACCCTGCGCGACGCCTACGCTTTTGAACAGCATGTGAAGACCGCCAACCAAAACCGTGGACGTGAAGTGCCGCCCGAATGGTACAAGTTTCCGATCTTTTATTTCACCAACCACAACAGCATCTTTGGTCCGGGAGAGGTGATCCCATACCCGCATTACACTTCCGCGCTGGACTTTGAATTGGAGATCGCGGTGGTCATTGGCAGGCCCGGCATTAACATCCAGCCTGAAAATGCACACAAACATATTTTTGGCTACACGATATTTAATGACTGGTCAGCACGCGACATGCAACGCGAAGAGATGAAAGCCGGGCTGGGACCTGCCAAAGGGAAAGACTTTGCCTCGTCTTTAGGACCCGTTATCGTCACGCCTGATGCGCTTGCCGATAAAGCAGAGAGCAGACCTGGCGTGTACGATCTCACGATGACGGCAAAGGTCAACGGTGTTGAAATGTCCCGCGGAAATTTTAGAGATATATTCTGGTCGTTCGGCGAGATCATCGCACGTGCATCCGACACCTGCGAATTGCAGGCGGGCGATGTCATTGGCTCAGGCACGGTCGGCACTGGCTGCCTGCTCGAACTGACCAAGGCACAGGGTCCGTGGTTGAACACCGGCGATATTGTTGAGTTGGAGATCGAGAGAATTGGCAGCCTGAAAAACACGATCGGAACAAAAAGAAATTGATCAGCCGGCGCACGAAGCAATGTACAGCAAAAAAATAATCTCATTCTAAAAACTGGAGAGAGTCATGAAAAAATTAAATACGCGCGGCGACGAACTGTACAGCGACGATGTCTTCCAAGTGCTGTTCGATTATGAGGTCACCCGCTGCCAGCGGTACCCCGCGCCTTTATCCCTGCTCCAGATCGAGATGAGACCCACCACCCTGAATGAAGAAGCGATCAGTTCCGCCGCCTCGGTCTTTGCTTCTGCGCTCAACGCTCACCTGCGCTCGGTGGACATCCCCTCACAAAAAGGAAATATTTTCAGTGTGCTGCTGCCCACCTCCGATGAGCACGGAGCGCACGCGGTCTGCGAACGCCTGCTCTCGGTCTTCAAGAACAAGTTCGACTCTCCCAAGGGAGTCTCTTTTGTGTTCTCATTGCAGATCGGCGCGACGGCCATCACCGGCGGCACAGACATCAGCAGTGAATCCATAATGCAAAAAGCGAACGAAGCCCTGAAACAATCAAGACTGAAGGGCGCGAATACGTACGTCTATTTACCGTAATTTATTGGTCAGGAGATTCGATCATGCCTTTTTATCACAAGCTGGGACAGGTGCCGCATAAACGGCACACACAATTCAAGAAACCGGATGGAAAACTGTATCGGGAAGAAGTGATGGGGCTTGAGGGTTTTTCTTCGATCCAATCCATTCTTTATCATCACTTCCTGCCGCCGCGAGTGAAGCGGACCGAAGACCTAGGCTCTGCCAAACCGGAATACGCAGACTTCGGCCCCATCCGACATCGCGCGCTGCAGACCGACAAAATTCCGCTTGGTGCAGATGCGCTCGCCGCGCGGATCCCCCTGCTCGGCAACAATGATGTCATCCTCGGGGTTTCGCGCACCGCAAACAGCATGGACTATTTCTACCGCAACTCGCAAGCCTACGAAGTCTGGTGGGTTCACGACGGCAGCGGTACATTCAAAAGCCAATTTGGCGAGCTAAACTTCCGCAAGGGAGATTACATTGTCATTCCGTTCGGTGTCACCTGGCAAATGGACATCGCCGAAGAGTGCAAATTCTTTACCATTGAATGTCCAAGTCAGATCGAACCTCCCAAACGCTACCGCAATGAATACGGTCAATTACTGGAGCACTCGCCGTACTGCGAGCGGGACATCCGCGTCCCTGAAAAATTGTCCACGCGAACGGAACGCGGTGAGTACGATGTGCGCGTAAAAGTCCGCGACCGACTCTCGCTCCACGTGCTCGATCATCATCCATTTGACGTGGTCGGCTGGGATGGCTATCTCTACCCGTGGATCTTCAACATTGAAGACTTTGAGCCGATCACCGGGCGCCTGCACATGCCCCCACCCATCCACCAGACCTTCGACGCGCACAACTTCGTGGTCTGCTCTTTCGTCCCCCGCCTATTTGATTATCACCCCGATGGCATTCCCGCTCCTTACAGTCATTCCAACATCCAATCGGACGAGGTCATCTACTACGCCGAAGGTAACTTCATGAGCCGCAAAGGCATTGACCGCAGCGACATCACCCTGCATCCCTTTGGCTTGCCGCACGGTCCCCAACCCGGCATGACCGAAGCCAGCATCGGTAAAAAGGAAACTTTTGAACTGGCCGTGATGGTCGATACCTTCCATCCGCTGCAGATCACAAAGCAGGCGCTTGAGTTGGAAAAACCTGAATACATGGATAGCTGGCTCGAAGGAGACGGAGAATAGATTTGGAACTCGACCCAACCACACTCTCCCATCAGTCGATCTACAAGATACTCACCGGCTCGATCCTCCCTCGACCGATCGGCTGGATCTCATCCATCGACTTGGACGGACGCCCCAACCTCGCCCCGTTCTCCTTCTTCAATGTGGTTTGCTCCAACCCGCCCACGCTGTTGTTTTGCCCAATGATCCGCGGCATGGACAGCAGCCCCAAAGACACCCTGAACAATGTGCGCCAGACGGGAGAGTTCGTGGTCAACATTGTCACCGAGGATCTGCTGAACGCCATGAACGACACCTCGATCGAAGCGCCGTCGGAATTCAATGAGTTTGAATTTGCCGGCTTGACACTTTCGCCATCGGTCACGGTCAGACCGCCGCGGGTGCTGGAGAGTCCGATCCACTTTGAATGCAAGGTCAATCAGATCTTGGATATCAACAACGCGCCCGGCGGCGGTTCGATCGTCATCGGCACGATCACCCACATCCACGCCGAGGAGAGGGTGATGCTCGGGACAGATAAGATCAACTTGACAGCACTCCAACCCATCGGTCGATTGATGGGAGCGGCCTATTGCCGCGTGGAACAAGTTGTTGAGTTGGACCGTCCTAAAAATATCCTTGGAGGACCCGCATGAGAAGAATTGCCGCCCTGTTGTTGGTCATCGGAGTGTTTTTATCCGCATGCAACCTGCCCGAATCCAATTCGCCCGATCCGCAAGTCGCCACATCCGCCGCGCTGACGGTGCAAGCCGTGATCAACGTCACACCGCTTGCCAGCCCAACGGCAAAAGATTCCGTGCCGACCCAACCCGCCGCTTCCGGCACGGCTGCCACACCCACATTCTCCCAGCCGATGGTGAGTGTGAGCGATGTGACCAATTGCCGCACAGGTCCGGGCAAGAACTACGAACGAGTGGCGCAGATCATGCCGGGAAGCCCGGTGCAGATCGTGGGATTCTTCGCGCCTAATTATTGGATCGTAAAGACCAACTCGGGCGACTGTTGGGTGTCGGGTGAATTCACCACACCCGCCGGCAGTTACGCCGCAGTGCCGACCGTCACCGCCCCGCCAACTCCGCTGGGTGGCACGCCTGAAGCGGCAACCTTCCTCTCAAAGAACGGCTGGACCTTCTTCTGCTATGGTCCCGGCCAGGCAGATATCACCCTAAGCTGGAACGACAAAGCCGAAACAGAAACGGGTTATCGCATTCTTCGAAATGAAGAAGTAGTTGCGGAACTTGCCGCCAACTCACAGTATTTTTCAGAGACCATTGCGCTAAACTCAGGTCAAAGCGTTTCATATCGAGTGCGAGCCTACAATCAGATCGGCGAAACAGACAGCTCCAAAATAGAGATCACCTGCCCCTAGTCGCAAAATAAAAAAGCGCATCCATTTTGGATGCGCTTTTTTATTGAACGGGGATTATTCCTCGCCGAGTTGTTCCTTGGCTTTCTTCGTCTGCTTGCCGCGATCATCGGTGGAAAGGATGCGCTTGCGAATACGGAATGTCTCAGGAGTGACCTCGAGCAGTTCGTCGTCTGAAAGATATTCGATCGCTTCATCCAAACTCATGGAGCGCGGAGGGGTCAGGCGAATTTCCATATCGCCACCGGAAGCGCGCATGTTGGTCAGGTGCTTCTTCTTGCAAACGTTCACAGGCAGGTCGCTGCCGCGCGCGTTCTCACCCACCACCATGCCTTCGTACACGTTCACGCCGGGACCCACAAACAACTGTCCGCGCTCTTCCGCGCTCTTGAGAGCATAAGCTGTTGTGGAGCCTGCTTCCCAAGCCACGATCGATCCACGGGTGCGGGAAGATATGGGACCGGCTAATTCATCGTATCCGTTAAAGATGGTGTGCATCACACCTTCACCGCGGGTGGATGTGAGGAACTGATAGCGGAAGCCAAGCAAGCCACGGGTCGGGACAATGTACACAATGCGGGTCATTCCCTGACCTGCGTCATGCATCTCTGTCATTTTGCCGCGTCTGCTGCCAAGCATTTCCACCACCACGCCGACGGTCTCGTTACTGGTTTCAATGTGGACTTCTTCAAAGGGTTCAAGCAAAACACCATCATCCGCCTTGTGATAGATCACCTCAGGGCGGGATACTTGAAACTCATAGCCTTCACGGCGCATGGTCTCGATCAAAATGCCCAGATGCAATTCACCGCGACCCGAGACCAAAAAGTTTTCAGCGGATTCGGTCTCTTCGACGCGCAGGGAAACATTGGTGCGAAGTTCATCGTACAGACGCTCACGGATCTTGCGAGATGTACCCCACTTGCCTTCCTTGCCGGCAAAGGGAGAAGTGTTCACACCAAAGGTCATACGAACGGTCGGCTCTTCCACTTTGATGGTAGGCAAAGCGATCGGGTTGGCAGGGTCAGCCAGGGTCTCCCCAATGGCGATGCCTTCCAGACCGGCCAACGAAATAATATCGCCTGCCTTCACCTCGTCCACTTCGACCTTGTTCAAGCCTTTGAAGGTGTAAAGGTAACGTGCGCTTTCAGGAAGGACGGAACCATCGAGTCTCATGCGCGCAAGTTTCTGACCAGCCTTGATCGTGCCGGCGAAGAGACGACCGATGGCGGTCACGCCGCGATAATCATCATAGCCAAGCATGGTGACAAGGAGCTGCAACGGGGCATCCGGGTCCACTTTGGGGGCAGGGATATGCTTGAGGATCACATCAAACAAAGGCTGCAGATCCGGTCCGAGTTCGGGTGAAAGACCGGCGCGGCCTGCGGTCGCCTGAGCGTACACAACAGGGAAATCCGCCTGTTCTTCTGAAGCTCCGAGCTCAATGAAAAGGTCGAAGGTTTCGTTGAGCACACGGGCGGGCTCGGCATCCTTGCGGTCCACTTTATTGATGACCACGATGGCTTTGTGACCCATCTCAAGAGCCTTCTTAAGAACGAAACGGGTCTGCGGCATGGGACCCTCTGCGGCATCCACAAGAAGCAAAACGCCGTCCACCATGTTCATGACGCGCTCCACTTCACCGCCGAAATCGGCATGCCCGGGAGTATCTACAATATTGATCTTAATCGGTTGATTGGTGACCGAATCCACCAGAGAAATTGCGGTGTTCTTCGCGAGGATGGTGATGCCTCTTTCACGTTCAAGGTCATTGGAGTCCATGACGCGTTCTTCAACGTGCTGATTTTCTCGGAATGTGTGTGATTGTCCGAGCAGTCCATCCACAAGGGTGGTCTTGCCGTGGTCAACGTGAGCGATGATGGCGATGTTACGGAGTTCTTTTCTTTCGATTTGCATAAAGGTCTCTTATCTGATTTCAATATTCTGAAAACTCAAGTTTTGGTTTTCAGGGGGAGAACACACAAAAACCCCCGACGGGAAAGGCCGAGGGTTTATCAATAATTGTTCGGCGTACAAACAGAATATTATCAGAGAGGGATGGTTTTGGGAAGGGCGCGTGAAAGTTTATACAAGGCGATCATTTTCTTCGCCACCAATAAAGCCGCATTTCGGAAGGTTTGACTAGATCCGCCCTGCTTTGCCGGCTTTCCTCAAATCTTTGTAGCCCCACAAAACCTGCCAGACTCGAAAAGCTGCCTCTGATTGGATCTTGAACGAAATCTTTGATTTTCCCCGCTGGCGATCTGGAAAATAAATGGGGGTTTCAATGACGTTAAATCCAAGGCAGTAGGCCAAATAAGCCATCTCCACTTGAAAGACATACCCGCTGGCCTGCACACGCTCCAAGGGCATGTGCTCGAGGGTCTCGCGCTTCCACATTCGATATCCCGTAGTGACATCATACAGAGGGACATTTAAGATCGTTCGGGCATATAAATTCCCAAACGCAGAGAGGTTCTTGCGCCAGGTCGGCCAATTTTTATCGACCGCTCCGCCCGGAATATAACGCGAGCCGAGCACCAGATCACCGGCCGCAAGGAGTTTTTCCATGGTCGCCAGGATAGACGGGTCGTGAGAGAAATCCGCATCCATCTGAACGATCGCTTGAGCATCGCTCTCAGCCAGCACTTTGCGAAAACCGTTCAGATAAGCCAGCCGCAAACCCATTTTTCCAGACTGATGTAAAACATCCAAGCGACCCGGGTTGGCAACCGCCAGGTTATCCGCGATCTGACCGGTCCCATCCGGGCTGTTATCGTCCACAACCAGAATGCGCAGGTCGAGAGGTAGCGAAAATAAAGCGGAGACCAGTTTGGGCAGGTTCTCCGCTTCGTTATATGTCGGGGTAATGACTGTGATCCGCAAAACTGCTCCTACTTTTTTAGGCGGGCTAATTCTGCCCTGGCTTGCTCCGCGGTGGAGAATTGATCTTTGACTTCCACGACCTTTGTCATCAGGCGGTCTTTGCGCTTCGCCACTTGGTCACGGTCTTTGATCGGATAGAAATACTCGATCGATTGCTCAAGACGTGAGCGAAGTTTGTCACTTAATGCAGCAAGGTTCGAAGCAGGCAGGACGAGAATGAAATCGGTGCCGCTCAAGTGTCCTAGAAAATCCTCGGGGCGGCTGACCTCACGCATGGTATTTACGATCATCAAACTGATCGCGCGCAAAACATCGTCTGAAGCCACGAAACCGTATGCCTCGCGGAATGAATCCATGTTCTCGATGGACACGAACAAAACAGAGGAACTGCCATCTTGGGTGATGATCTCAGAAAGCCTCTCATCGACCAATGCGCCTTCTGGCAAACCTGTGACAGGGTTGGTAAGTGAACCCTGACTCAATCTCTTTAGAGAATTACGTACACGAAGTCTTAATTCCTGAACATCAAAAGGCTTGGTAATGTAATCGTCTGCACCAAGTTCCAAACCAAGCAGGCGGTCAGAGCGGTCACGTTTTTCAGTTAAGAAAATAATGGGGACTTCTGAAGTGCGGCGATCGCTTCGCAAACGGCGGGCGACTTCGTATCCATCAATATCCGGCAGGCGAATATCCAGAATTACAAGGTCGGGATGAACCGTCTGACAGGATCGCACGCCATCCTCGCCCCAGTTCACGGTAAAAACTTCATACCCTTGAACGCGAAAATAGGCGTTGAGCATTTCTGCAACGTCCAGATCATCTTCAATGATAAGTATTTTGGACTTGATATCTGTCACGCCAGGCCTGTGCCTTAGGAGATCGGTTCTTTTTGAACGATGAATTCACAAACCGAATCGCCAAGCGCCACGCACTTGGATTCGTTCACACGAAACTCGTTTCCGCCGGAAACCCACTTCAGGCTTTCCTGAAGCAGACCAGTTGAAATGAAACAAACGGGCTTGTCTGCGCCTGTGCGTCCCCAACAACATGGGCACTTATGGATGGTCCAGACCCATTCGGTATCTTTTTCTTCGACAGTTGTGTATTGGTCACTGAGCTGGGAGAATATCTTGGCGAAAGCCGGCAGACCAATTCTCAGTTTGGATTGAAGCGGAAGAACAACAAAAGCCAGATCAGCAGCGCCCGCTAAAGCGCCAAAATTCCTCAAGCCTTCAGCAAAGGTGGCGCGTCCGGCACGTAACGCTAAACCACGTCCGCCGCGCGGACCGTACATTTCTTCCAGCGCGGAACCGATCGCAGAAAGTTCGGCAAAATCAAAACCCTTATCAAGGTTATCCGGAGGTCCGCTCTCGACATAATGGTTCAAACCCGCCAGGTTCAAAATGGCGTTCAAGCCATTCTTCCCCATCACTTCTTCCAATGACTTGATGGTGATCATTCCAAATTTATTCGGGTAAAACAAACCACTTTTTTGAAGAGGGCTCATAACAACTCCACTAAATCAGTTTCGCCAAATCTTCGGCGGCGCGACGCATATCAAGGAAGATCAACCCAAGCTTGGCTTGCTCGCGTGCCAGCGCGGTCAATACTGCCTCATCGCCAACTGACATCAATACGACATATCCTTTTAAGCCCTTGATGTAAACCTGCTCAAGGGTGCCGCGTCCCAATTCGCCGGCTATTCGCTCACCTAACGAAAGCATTGCCGCAGACATGGCAGAGACGCGATCTTCTTCCACGCCTTGTGGAAGAGCAGAGGCAATGCTTAGCCCATCCACACTGACAACAGCCGAAGCTTCGATGTCAGGAGAAGAGGCCTGCAGCTCACGCAGGCGATCGACCATTTGCTGAGTACGATTTCTAGACAAACCAACCCTCCTAGGGATGTTGAAAGCCTGATTTAATTTCCAAATTATTGCGGAAGTCGTTGACTATTTTAGATTATGGCAATCATTGTGTCAAGTTCGACATCTTCTACTTTGCAAATTAGTAAGTCTGGCGCATGCTATAATTATTTTTATGAAGAAAACACTATTTTTATTGATGATTTCCTTCCTAATATCGCCAATTCCATTTGCTCACGCCCAAGAACCCACCCAGCTCACAGAACCCGACAGCGGGAGCGTCGTTTGCGAGCCTGGGATCTATCTGTCTGATCCAGATGAATGCCTACCGCTTGGACCTTCGTCCTATTTAACCGATCTTGCGCGGCTGGGAATTTCCTTCCCCCCCAGACCACTCCCCGCCTTTAAGCCGGACCCAGAGCTGACCCAACTTCCATATTTTTATTTTCACCTTGAAGATGATTATGTTCCGATCTACAGCACGCCGGGAGAGAAAGGTGCCGGTTCTCAACAATTCCCGCCCGGTTTTGTGTACGTCTCGTACACAGATCGGGTAGATCAAAACGGGATATATTACCGCATTCAGAACGGTGGCTGGATCCCTGGTAAAGGCGCGCGAGTCGGAGAGATTTCCAGTTTTCAAGGACTTGAGTTCCACTCCACACCCCGCACATCTTTTGGCTGGGCATTTGAACAGATCCCTGTACTTGCATCACCCGGGTATGGCGCAGCCAACACCGGGCAGCAAATCTATCCCTTTGAGATCGTGAGCATTTACGATGTTCAAGTTGTAGATAATGAAGAATGGTATTTGATCGGACCGGAACAATGGCTGGAAGGGCGAAAGGTGGCACGGGTTATTGTCAATACATCCCAACCCGAAGGAGTTACATCCAACCGCTGGATCGATGTAGACCTTGCAGAACAAACCCTGGCAGTGTATGAAAACAATCAATTGGTCTTCGCCACTGTGATCGCCAGCGGGCTTGAACCTTTCTGGACGCGCCCGGGTGTTTTTCAGATCTTTCAGAAAAAAGAAACCGAGACCATGCGCAATAACGATCCTTCTGATTTTTATTACCTCGACAACGTGCCGTGGACGATGTATTTCGATGGAGCGAGGGCACTGCATGGCGCATATTGGCGGACACGTTTTGGGTATCCGCAATCTCACGGTTGCGTAAATTTATCGGTCGGTGATTCGCACTGGCTTTTCAATTGGGCGGTCGAAGGAGATTGGGTTTACATCCATGATCGTACAGGAAAGACCCCGACAGATCCTTCATTTTTCACTGGCGGCGCATATTGACAGTCGTATATCCTCATGGTAAACTCTCGCCCGCTTGTTAGATGGTCCCGTGGTGTAGCGGCCTAACATGCGGCCCTGTCAAGGCCGAGATCGCGGGTTCGAATCCCGTCGGGACCGC
>JAGNWT010000100.1:0-1770 GCA_017985935.1 Anaerolineales bacterium
GTGTATGGTACAAGCCACATCGACGACCGTTGGGGCTCGGTCTATATTCCAGTTTCTTTTTCTGTCGGCGCAATATGATCTCTCACCACAAGCTGATCAGGCGGTTGCGGGCGGATCTTCAGAAAACTTGCCAGACGTTTTTGTATCGCATACCCGCATGGAGAAGACATTTCTGGAATCAGATGGCTCTCAATGTCCACGAAAATTATGGCAGGCTGGACCATGATTACGATGTGATCGGCGGGCTGATTGATACTTATCAACCCGCGTCGCTGCTGGACTATGGATGCGGCAGCGGCAGATTGATCCCTCTGTATTTGAAAAAAAAATTACAGAACATTTATTGTTACGATGCTTCTGAAATTTCCTTGAAATTAGCCCAGTCTCAATTTCCTGATGCGGCAATTCATTTCACAACTTCATTGAAGGAAATATTGCGTCGATCTGATCAGTTCGATTTGATCGTTTGCAGCCGGGTTCTTCAGCATATTCCTGCTGATTCGATCGGTGGCGTAGTTGAAAAGATTTGCGCAATGGGCGGCAGGGTTTTCGTCAACGAATCGCGCAATCGATCTGATAAGTATTTTATGTTCCTGCATGATTACCAGTTGATCTTTCAGCAAAATGATTTTGTGCAGACTTCAGCCGGAGTGATGCAGGATGCTCATGGAAACCTGCAGGAATGGTCTTTGTTTGCTCATGGATAGAGCAGAAATGGATTTGCATGTCTCAATACGATGAAGTTTTTTATGACCGTCTGTGGCAGAGCGAGAACTGGGG
This sequence comes from Anaerolineales bacterium, assembly GCA_017985935.1. Taxonomy (GTDB): domain Bacteria; phylum Chloroflexota; class Anaerolineae; order Anaerolineales; family Villigracilaceae; genus Villigracilis. The sequence continues at coordinate 781 of JAGNWT010000100.1, forward strand.
CGGAAAGATCATCAATACCGATGAAGAAGCTCGTTTGCAGGCGATCATCAGACAGATTTACATTCATATTCTTCCGTCTGTTGAAAAAGACATATCTTTACGAATTGTGGATGTGGGGTGCGGAAGAGGTTGGTTGACTTCGGTTTTGAGCGCTTATGGCTCAGCAATGGGAATCGATTCGACTGAAACTTCCATAACCCGTGCCAGAGACCTGTATCCACGGTGTCGTTTTTTTGTGGGAGACACAAAAGCCCTTCTCGCTGCCGAAGGTGCGGGCATTGCAGATCTTGTAGTGTCGTCTGAAGTGATCGAGCACGTCCCAAATGAAAATAAACCCAACTTTGTTCGGGACATTTACTCGTTGTTGGCTTCGGGCGGGCATGCCATACTGACTACTCCGCGCGGTGAATTGTGGAGCTCATGGAATAAGTTGGGGAAGGAAAGGCAGCCCATTGAAGAATGGGTGACCGAACGTGAGTTGGAGACCTTGTGCCGTGAGGCGGGCTTTTCGATCATTTCTCATCAAAGGATTTTTCTGCCAGGTTTTGTCTTAAACCTGCCCACAAGACTTTTGAACATGCGGGTGATCCGCAGGGCGATGGGACGCATCCTTGGAAAAGAAATTCAAAAGAAGATCAATGACTATTTTGGTGTCTATCAGGTTTTATTGTTGAAGAAGGCTTGATGAGCAGTATCCAAATCGTGATTCCTTTTTACAACCAGCGATCATTTCTGGAAGAGTGCTTGAGATCGGTCTGCGAGCAGGAGTTTCAGGATTGGGAGGCAGTTGTTGTCGATGATGCATCTGATGAAGCGTGCGAGGACATTCTGCTTCGAGTCGATGATCGACGAGTGAAATTGATCCGCCACCCCGTGAACATGGGGCTCGCTTCAGCGCGGAATACCGGGGTGAAGGCATCCGCATCCCCGTGGATCTTGCCTTTGGATTCGGATGATCGATTGTCTCCATCTTTTCTACGAGTTACCATG
>JAGNWT010000100.1:1870-11266 GCA_017985935.1 Anaerolineales bacterium
GATGCTTTTGAATTACCGCCATCACGTGACATTGGTTGCCCGTGAAGAGCCGGGTTTTGACGGGCGTCAAAATTACAAATATTTCCAGTACCCACACTTTCAGATTTTGAAAAAGATTCGTCCGCACCGATTGCGCCGAATCATAATAGACCGGGTAAACACGATCTATTTGCGCTATATCTGGCAGAGGTCCGCGCCCGATCTGGTCCATAATATCTATATTGGAAATGGAGCCTATTATTGCGGATTGGCGGGTTTGTCTCCGCTTGTTTTGACCGCTTTAGGTTCAGATATCAACGATGCTTTTGAAGGCGGAAATTTGATCTGGCAGGAACGGATCAAGGCTGCACTGAATTCATCTTCTTACATCACTGCGGATACAACCGAAGTATTGAAAAGGTGTGACGCGCTTGCCGGAAAGTCCCTGCGGTCAGACCTGTTTTACTTTGGCATTGATCTGTCTCTTTTTTTTCGAAGGCCTGGAAGCGAAATAGTCGCGCTAAAGAAAAAGATCGGTATCCCTTCGGACGCGAAGGTCATTTTAAGTCCACGCCGGTTAACTTCTAAAATGCGGCATGATGTGGTTGTAAAAGCCTTTGCGGAATATAAAAAAAGTACAGATCAAAACACCAGATTGGTCTTCAGGCGTTTTGGTTCGTATTCTCAAGAGGTTTGCGCAGACCTGCAAAAGCTTGTTGTGGAATTGGGGATCGGCGATCATGTTCTTTGGCTCGATGAATTGCCTTATGAAGAGCTTCCGATTCTGTACAGCGCATCTGACCTGATCGTCAATGTGCCTGAGCAGGACGGACTGCCAGTCACTTTATTTGAGGCGTCTGCTTGCAAGGTTCCTGTGGTTACGAGCTGCCTTCCTTCATATCAAGAATTTATAGATAAAGGACGGTATTGGAAGGTGGCAGTAGGTGATGTTGATGGAGTTGCTGGATTTATGCGTGGAATTCTCGGCGGCGGTGATCATGCAGTCGGTCAAAGCCTTGAGGTCAATTACGACCTGATTCGAGCTAGTGCAGACCAGGATAAGTGCTTTGCAAATTTGGAAAAGATCTACTTTGAAGCTGGAAAAAAACAATGAAGGTAACTGTTCTTTTCGATACCTTCCCCTCTCTTTCTGAGACATTTTTATATAACACTGTTCATTCCTGGCAACGAGCTGGCGTGGAATTGAACCTGCTTTCCCGCAAGCGCGGCACAACCATTCAGGATATTCCCTTCCTCTCTGAAGTGAAGTATCTGCCTTCGGAATCTTTGGTTTTTCCAGTCAGGGTGTTGATTCTGTTCTGGCTGGTTCTTCGCTTGCTTCCCTCTCCACAAAAAATATCTCTAGCCTGGCGGTGTGTCAGTAAATACGGGAAGGGGATTCGTGAGAAGTTTCAGCAAGCGTACAGGATCATTCCCCTGATACTAAACCAGACAGAGATCATGTATTTTCCATTTGGCGGCATGGCTGTGAAATATTTGGAATACATTCGAGAGACAAATGCGCAGGTGATATTTAGCCTGCGTGGATCGGATATTAATGTCGAACCATTGCGGTCGGAGCGATATCGCGATCGGATGATGGAAGCCCTCGTGCACGCCCGTGCGGTGCATTGCGTTTGCCATGCGATCGAATCCAAAGCGCGGTCATTGTCCGCATCCGCCAACCTCCATGTGATCCACACAGCTCTTGGACGTGAATTCCTGCACTCAAAAAATACTCCGAATGAAGATGTTGGAGAAGTCTTTGAAATTGTTTCTGTGGGAAGGCTCGACTGGAAACGGGGGCTTGAACATGGGATCGTTGCTGCAAGGGAGTTGTCTCTTCGCGGCGTGAATTTTCGTTGGCAGATCATCGGTGATGGGAATTACCGATTGCCTTTGCAGTGGGCGATCCGCGATATGGGGATGGGGGATCAGATCTTTCTTGCGGGACCTTTGAATCAAAAAGATGTGGCTCAGGCATTGCAGAACGCTGATGTTTTTTTTCACCCAAGCATCACCGATGGAATCAGCAATGCGGTGCTGGAAGCCATGTCTTTGGGGCTTCCGGTAGTTGCCTGCGATGTGGGCGGGATGCGTGAAGCGGTCCCTTCGGATGATCATGGGCTTCTTGTGCCCGCGCGGCATTGGAAGCGGATGGCTGATGGATTGGAGCAGCTCTCCAAAGACAGGAAGTTGCGTGAAAGAGTTGGGAGTGCAGCCCGCACTTTTGTGCGCGAAAAATTCTCAACAGAGTTGCAGACCGCAAAATTTCTGACTCTCTTTGACCGGGTCGTTGGTCAGACGGTTTCTTGATGCGTGTCGGGTTGGTTGTGCATCGTTTTCCAAGTCCTGAACATCCCTATATTCTTGAGTGGGTGACGAGAATTTGGCAGAGTGATATAGAGCTGATCGTGATCGCGGAAGAGTCGGTTAAGAATGATCGGGAGTTCAAGAACCTGAGGCGCATCAACCTCATCTCCGCGCCTGAATTGCAATTGTTACTGACAGGCTTCCTTTCCGCGTTTTGGCACCCTCTGAAGTTATTATCCATGTTGAAGGTGCTGCGGATTTCAGAGTCGGGAAAATGGCTGACGATCTCTCGCAAGGCATTTGAATACCTGCCGCTGTTGTCGGAAGATTTTGATCTGATTCATTTCAACGCTCCGCAAATTGCTGAGCGCCGCTTCGAGCTAAAGGATATTTTTCAAGCGCCTGAGTTGGTAAGTTTTCGCGGACAGGATTTCACTTTTTATCCTGCTCGTTTTGATCGTTTGCTGAGAGAAAGCACTCGTTTACATTTTATTTCGCGGTTTTTGATCGAGCAGGCGTCGCTTCGTGGTTACGAAGGCTCGAAGCACGAACTTATTCCTCCAATGGTAGATACAAAATTTTATTCCCCCTCAAATGGAAAAGCAAACAGCGGGAAGGACTCGCGTTGGGTGATCTTTTCTGCCGCGCGGTTGGAGTGGGTCAAAGGCTGGGAGTTTGCCTTGCAGGCGGTTGCTTTATTGGTCGAGCGTGGGTGGGACGTTGAATACAACATTGCTGGCGAAGGAGAATTGAAGGATCTGCTTCTTTTTACGATAGACCAATTGGGAATTGCAGATCGAGTCCATTTGTTGGGCTGGCAGTCTTCCGAGCAGGTGCGCGACCGAATGAGAACAGCAGATATTTATTTGCTGACCAGTGTTGAGGAGGGATTTAATAATAGTGTTTTGCAGGCACAGGCTTGCGGTCTTCCCGTGATATGCAGCAATGAAGGCGGGTTGCCCGAAAATATACTCGATGGTGTAACAGGTCTCCTGGCTCAAAGCAGAGATGCGTGGGATACAGCCGATAAGATCGAGTCTCTTTTCAGAGATCCCGGCTTGTTGGTCGAGATGCAAAAGAACGCCGTTCAGCATGCGCAGAAGTTTACGATCGAAGAAGGCGCTGCGCGCTTTATAAAACTTTATCATTCCATGGCGGATTCTTTTGCGAACTGAAAAAATGCGGTTGCTTTTTATCTGCAACGAATATCCGCCTGCGGATCATGGCGGCATAGGGACATTTGTTTTCACGCTAGGGCGAAATTTGGCGGCAGACGGAATCCATGTTGAGGTGATCGGGTTGGATCGAAAGCAATTAAAGACCCGGCGGCAGATGGAACAAGGGGTGTGGGTAACCCGACTTGCTCCGCCCTTGAGAGGAAGACGTCTCCTGCAGTGGGGAAGATACGACGTTGCCGAGCAATTGCTTGAGCGGATGTATCTTTCAAAAATGGCAAAGAACTTATGTTTCCAACAAAATATCGATCTTGTGGAAAGTTATGACTGGAGCGGACCCATTTGGTTTCACCCTGGCTGCCGGCTTTTGGTTCGAATGCATGGCGCGCACTCGGCGCATGCCTTGTATGAAGGGCGGCGGTCTCTGCGTTTTGTAGCTTATGCCGAAAAAAAGAACTTAAAGATGGCAGATGCATTGATCGGTGTTTCGAGACACATCAGTGAGTTGACCTTGCGGGCTGCCCGGCTTGGGAATAAAGATTTTCAAGTGATCCATAATGGGGTCGATACCTCCACTTTCTTTCCGAAAAATGACTTGATACGGTCGGAGAACGAAGTGCTCTTTGTTGGTACTGTGAATCGCCGCAAGGGTATTTATGAATTCTTTGCTGCAATTCCCTTCGTGCTTGAAGCTGTGCCCCACGCAAAATTTACTGTGATCGGGCGGCTTCCGGCGACAGACCTTGATCGTAAGAAATTAATTGATGAACTCTATTCATTCGTTCCTGCTGATAGACGCGGCGCGATCACATTCACGGATGTGCGTCCGTATGAAGAGATGCCTTCCCGGTATTGCAGGGCTGCATGCGCTGTATTTCCGTCGTTGGCAGAGGCATTTGGGTTGACCTGCGTGGAAGCCATGGCATGTGGAACGCCCGTGGTGATGACCTCTCGCGCGAGCGGACCGGAGATCGTAGAAGATGGCGTGAGCGGGATTCTGTGTGAGCCTGCTGATAGTCAGAAATTAGCTAATGCCATCATCACGCTTTTGAAAGATCGTGCTCTGCGTGTGTACCTCTCGAAAAATGCTGTGGAAAAAGTGAGCAGGGATTTTGATATCCGCAGACAGATAAAAGCCAATCTTCAATTTTATAGCGGGGTAATTTCATGACGTCCGTGATCCAAGAAGATTTTGCCTTGTGTATCTGTACTTTTCGCCGAACGGAATTTTTGAAGAGGCTTTTGCAGGATATGCTTCACCAGACCATGCTGCCTGGCGTTCTCATCATTGTGGATGGCGATCCTTCTTCAGATAGCGTCTCATCTCTGCTGAAGGAGATTCAATTTCCAGAACAGATGAAGAAGTGGTGGCTGCCTTCAAATCATGCCAACCTTCCTTATCAAAGATATCTCGGATGGCTGGCACTTCAGAATGAACGCCTTTCATATTTTATTTACCTTGATGATGATCTGCGCATCAAACGACCTGAGGCATTGAGCCGGATAATTGAGCCGTTGACTCGCGAAGATGAAAATGTAGTTGGTGTGACGACCGAATTAGTTCACGGTCTGCCTGCCGATGATCAGGCAAACGCATTGACTATGACTTCCGTGCAGCCCGGGGGCGACTCTCTTTTCGTGAAGTGGTTCGGCGCAGCGAGGAATATCCAGCCCGGCGGATTATCGCCTTCCGGTCATCGCAGGATGCCGATCTCAAATTCCGCAGGAATATCTGAGGTCAACTGGTTAACGGGCGGCGTCATGGCTTATGCCTTCAAGGCAATGTTCAGACATTGTTTTTCTGAAGACCTGTTCGCAGTTTATGAGGTCAAGTCTGGTAAAGGGGAAGACACCCTTCTATCCCGGCGGGTTGGAGCATCAGGAAAGATGTATTATCTGTTTGGCGACCACTTTGAACATCCGGGCGGCGTTCTTCCCGTTGCATACTCCACTCATCCATTTCAATATGGATTCGCGTTGGCATATAGCCGCCGCATGTTAAATGATGATTACCGTCCCTATCGTTCTCCGTTATTCTCCGACCGAGTTGCCTTGGTGAAAAGTTACTTTGGAACTGCCATGCTGAATTGGTGGAGAGCATTGAAGCGCCCCGGTCTGCGCCAGTTTCAACTTGCTGCAGGCTATTCACTGGGTGCGCTAAAGGGACTCGCTCAACGTCCATCAGCCAGGACGCTTACACCGCATATTGACTGGCAGGCAGATGCCGCCGCGGCACTTTCAAAGAGGGTGGCGGTATAAGATGAGATCATTGGTTTATCGAAGGTATGAGAAAAAATTTAAAGATTCGAATGCTCCCGGCGGACCTGATAACGCCGGCGTGCTCGACTATCCCCGCTTCGTTTACACACTGTTTCTTGGATTCTCGCTTTACTTGACGATCCCATTGATCGAGGTGCCTCTCCTTGGGCTTTCCATTTCTGCGCCCATCTTTTTTATGATCGCCTTGCCGGTCGTGTTCCAATCTCAAAATCCGTGGTTTGGGCGCTACCAACGCTGGATCTTTGCCGCTCTATTTATCTGGCTGGGAATTTTTATTTCTGCCATCATGAACGGCTTGGCTAGCGGCGGCGAAAAAGTGGATGGTGATACCGCGATCGGGTTGATCCAGTTTGCTTACTGGGTCCTTGTGTTCGTCGTTACCACCTATCTGGTTTCGAGCCAAAAAAATCTAACCGACCGCCTGATGAACATTCTCGCGTTCGGGATCGCCCTTCTCGGTTTTCTTAGATTGGGGGAGGCTGTGTTCGGAGGTGCGATCGGCGCGTGGACCCGCCTGGAATTTATGAGTCAAAACGGATACGCGATTCAATTTTCCATGTTCTTTCCTTTACTGCTTTCATTTTCGTTTCAAGACAAAAAAGTGAAGCGGGCAAGGTTGGCGGCTTTCGTGGTCCTTGCAGCCATTTTGATCAATGGCTCTCGTGGAGGTTGGATCGCTGTTCTCGTTTCAACCGCTGTATTTTTCATTATGTACTTGATCACCCAGCGGCAATATTCTCGAACGGTTTCCACTCTGCTGATCTTTTCGGGCATGGTCTGGGGCGGAATTGTGTTCGCGCCGCAAGCGGTGGTCGTTGCATTTCAAGATCGTTTATCCACAGTGGAAAGGCTGGAGGAAGATAAGTCCTACGCGATTCGGCAGTTGATGATCCAAAGAGGGCTCAGGCTTTTTCAGAACAACCCGTTGATCGGTGTTGGCATTTCGCGTTGGTACAAAGAAAGCGTCCCGTTGCAGATCCCCCGCATTCTGCAATACGAAACCCAGGACTACTTCGAGAAAAAGTCATCCCACAACTCCTACGTTTCTTATCTCGCAGAGAATGGTGTGATCGGCTCGGCGCCTCTCGCATTTTTTCTTTTGCTCCTTCTGCTGGGCGGTTTCAGATCTGCGCTGCGGCTGGCAAGACGGGGCATGCTTTGGGCGCTCGGCGCTTACGCTGGTTTCATTGGCATGAGCATTCATCTATGGGGTTTGGCCGGTTTGACCGGCACGTCCACCTGGTTTATTTATGGCTTGGTGGCAGCCATTATCGAGATCGACCGGCAGACAGGCAAGCAGGAAGAACTGGAAAACAAAAATGCGCCTCGGCTTTCATTATCACGTCCCCGCCGTTTTTAACGAAGGCAGCATTTACATGCCGGGATACCTCGGGCGTTTTGTTGAAAGCCTTGCTTTGCATTGCGAGCAGGTACTTTGTTTTCTTCATTCCCCTCTTGAGCACGAGACCTCATTAATGGATCACAAAGTGACCGCTGGTAATGTGAAGTTGATCAATATGGGACCGCACACGAATATTATGAAGCGCATCTGGAGATCGGGAAAGTATTGCTCGCTTGTGCAGAGTCATGCAGACGAGATGGATATCCTGTTATTAAGGGGACCTTCCCCGCTTCTTCCCGCCCTGTCAGCGGGTGCCAAAAAACCGGTGGCTTTACTCCTCGTTGGAGATTATGTGACGGGCGTTAATGACCTGCCCCAGCCCATGTGGCGTAAAGAGATCATTCGCATTTGGGCTCATTGGAATAAATGGGGACAGATCCGTGCCGCTTCTCGCAGCCTTACCTTTGTCAACAGCCGTGCCTTGCGCGAAGAACTGAAAGACAGAGTCAGAGACCTGCACGAGGTCCGCACTACTACTTTGAAGGATGAAGACTTTTTTGTTCGAGCAGATACCTGCCAGGACAAGCCTTATCGTCTTCTTTACACCGGGCGCATGGACCGCGCCAAGGGATTATTGCAGATGGTCGAAGCGGTATCTCTTCTTTGTGATCGGGGAGAGGATGTGACTCTCACCCTCGTGGGTTGGCGTGAACCGGGCGACCCAATATTAGACCAGTTGCAAGAACTGGCACAGGAAAAAGGGATCTCTGACCGGGTGCATTATCTCGGACCCAAGCCTCTTGGAACGGAACTGTTTGAATGTTACAAACAAGCGGATATTTTTTTAGTTGCTTCGCTGGCATCCGAAGGATTTCCGCGGGTGATCTGGGAAGCCATGGCAAATTGCCTGCCGGTGATCGCCACTCGGGTGGGTTCCATCCCTGCCTTCATTGAAGATTCCGCGCTGTTGGTTTCACCGGGCGAACCTCAAGAGTTAGCCGGCGCTATTTTGAAATTGATCACAGATCCGGTCCTTCGGCAAAAGTTGATCGCTCGTGGACTCGACCTGGCGCGTACAAATACGCTAGAAGTTCAGTCTGCCATGATGATGGAAAAAATGAATGCCTGGCTCAAGGTGCGGCATGAATAGGATCAAGACCCTGTTGCGCTACGACCTGCCTCTTCATTTTATTTTGCTTGCAACCAACTGGCTGCCTGATAATGTTTTCTTCCTGCGCTTGAGGGGATTTCTGTGCCGACCGTTCTTTGGCTCGTGTGGACGTCAGGTCAATATCGGGCGGAACGTCAATTTCCACAATCCGGCTAATATTCACCTGGGCGATTATGTGCATCTATCTTATGGGTGTTTTCTGATGGCTGCCGACCATATCTGGGTCGATAAAGAGGTCATGTTTGGACCGTATTGTGTTTTGGTTTCAGGAAATCATACACAGTACGAAGGCTCGTACCGTTTTGGCGCAGATAAATTATCGCCGATCCATATCCATCAAGGCTGCTGGCTGGGATCGCATGTCACCGTCACGGCTGGCTGCGTGGTGGGGCAGGGATCGCTATTGGCGGCGGGCGCAGTTGTGATCAGTGACATCCCACAGAACACCATGGCAGGCGGCGTTCCCGCCCGGGAAATTAAAAAATTAACCTGATGAATGAACGCTCCATATTATTGGTGGGGAATTTTCTTTCGCGCGCCACAGGGACGCGAAGCGTGTGCGAAGAACTGTCTCAGAGGCTGGCAGCAAACGGCTGGGAAACCATTGAGACTTCGCACCACGTATCTCGAATTGCCCGCCTGATAGATATGCTTTTTACCATCCTTTTTTATAGCAGAAGGTATCGGGTTGCGTATGTTGAAGTTTATAGCGGACCAGCCTTCCTGTGGGCAGAGTTGACCGTTCGCCTGCTTTCGATCCTGCGCAAGCCAAAGGTTTTGGTTTTGCATGGCGGAGGTCTGGTTGATTTCGCCGGTAAAAATAAACTGCGTGTAGCGAAGTTGCTTGGCATGGGCGATCTTGTTGCGACCCCGTCTCTTTATCTGCGATCCGGCTTGCGGTCATTCCGACCGGATCTACTTTATCTGCCAAATGCTGTGGATGCGGGGAACTATCACTTCCGGCTGAGAAGGCAGCCAAGTCCGATCCTGATCTGGCTCAGGGCTTTTCATGAAATCTACCAGCCTGAGTTGGCGGTCAGAGTGTTAGCGAACCTGATTGGTGAATTTCCCGATGCAACCCTTATAATGATCGGACCCGATAAAAAGGACGGTTCCTTTGTAAACGCGATGAACGA
>JAGNWT010000101.1 GCA_017985935.1 Anaerolineales bacterium
CAACTCTGGCATGTTCGGTTTGCTCGGTCCGAACGGCGCGGGCAAGACCACTTTCATGCGCATTCTGGCAGGCATCGTCAACCCCAGCGGCGGCTCCATCCGTGTAGACGGGCACGACCTCACCACTGAAGTGGGCAAGCATGCGGTCAAGTCCATGCTTGGCTATCTACCGCAGGAACTCGGCATGTACACCGAACTCAGCGCCGAGCAATTTGTGGATTACATGGCGATCCTCAAAGGCTTGGACGATTCGAAAAAACGCAACAAGCGCGTAAGCGAAGTGTTGGAGATGGTCGGCTTGCACGATGTGGCGAAGCGCAAAATAAAAGGCTTCTCTGGCGGGATGAAACGCCGCGTCGGAATCGCTCAGGCTTTGGTCAACAACCCGAAGATTCTCATCGTTGACGAGCCAACAGCCGGGCTCGACCCCGAAGAGCGGATTCGCTTCCGCAATTTACTGGTGAACCTCGCCGCAGATCGTGTCGTGCTGTTATCCACACATATCGTCGAAGACATCGGTCAAACCTGCCGCGATCTGGCTGTGCTCGCCAAGGGACGCATCCTCTTCCGCGGCAGTCCCGCCGACATGCTCCAAGCCACCGAAGGTCACGTCTGGACGTTGACCATATCTGGCTTAGAAAAACCCAACCACGACCTGACTGTCGTCTCCATGCTGCACCTCGCCGAAGGGACTCAATATCGTCTCGTCGGTGCCAGCGCCGAAGGATATCCCTCCGCGCAATTGACGCAGCCCGGCTTGGAAGATGCTTACGTGTGGCTGATGAAGCAGGAACCGGAGAGATGATGGATCATCTCTCCGGCTGGTAAATTTTCTTGATTCAATTAAATATATCCGAGCAAAAAAATGATCACCCCCATGGTGCTTCCTGACTAATCACGCTGGCTTCGTCAACAAGGTCGCTCGATGCCGCTTGTAGATCTCATCATGCATTGCGGCAACAAAATCCCAGAATTTTCCTTGAGCACGCGTAAAGGATTGACGGCGATTACGAGCCAGATAAATATTTCTGCTTAGGTTCATTCCTTCCACAGAGACTTCCACCACTTTCCCAAGCTCCAGCCCACGGGCTGCTGCGAGGCGCGAAACAAAAGCAACGCCCAACCCTTCTTCCACGGCCATTTCAATCGCCTCTGCGTTCCCAAGTACCATGGCAACGTTCAGCATATCGGGAGAGATATCGCACTTCAATAAACCTTCCATCAAAACTTCGTGAGTACCGGCCACTTCCTCGCGCAGGATCATGGGCTCATCCAAAAGATCGTCCGGGTATATTTGGCGATACTGCGCCCAAGGGTGTCCGGCCTGCGCAATTAAAATAACGTCGTCCTTAAACAGTTCCTGATATTCCAATTCCGAGTTTTCGATCACCTTGCTGGACACACCAAGGCATAATTCCCCGCCAAGCAATTTATGAATGACCGAATCGCGGCTCGAAACATGCACGTTGATCCGCACCTGGGGGTAATCCCGTCGAAAGCGGGCTATGATTCCCGGCAATAAATATTTTCCAGATGCAGTTGAGCAACCGATGGTCATTTCGCCGATCACTTCGCCATGCAGAGAAAGCATGGTTTGCTCGAGGCGTTGGGCAGAGGTGAGCAGTTCACGCGCCATGGAAACCAGCATTTGGCCGGTCTCTGTTAATTGGGCGGTCCTTCCCTGACGAATGAACAGCTGCGTTCCCAACTGCCGTTCCAGCCCCTGAATGGTCTGGCTGACCGCCGGCTGGGAAAGGTGCAAATGACGTCCCGCTTCACTGAAATTTCCATGTTCCGCAATTGCAAGAAAAACTTTTAGGGCATCAAGATTAATCATGAGATTCCTTTTATGCTTTTAAACAAATATTCATGAGCAATATTACTATGCCAGCATGTAACTTAATAGTGACAGATGTCACAATAATAATACAAACAGCCCGCGAGGTAACCCGCGGGCTGTTTGTATTCAATTTAACTTGGTTTACTTTTCCAGCGGGAGGCTTTCCGCGCTCCAACCGTTGATGCCCTTAGCCATGCTGTTCACATTGGCATATCCCATCATACGCAGAGCCATCATAGCCATCGCCCCACGATGCCCAGACTGACAGATCGTGATGATCGCCGCATCTTTGGCCGGGAGTTTGGTCATATCTACAAGGAGTTCGGTAACGGGGATGTTCACGGAACCCTTCACATAACCGGCGGCAAATTCTTCAGCAGTGCGCAGGTCGATCATGGTCGGCGGGGTCGCGGATTCTGAAGCGGTCTTCACATCGGCAGCCTTCATGCTATAGAAGCCATCGGGCAGGGATGAAAGGAAGGCGTCCAAGTCCTTGAGGCGGAGTGCATCCACCGTGGGAGCGGTTCCAGCAACGGGTTCGGCAGGGGTTGTTCCCTTTTCAACGGGGAACTCAACCTTGAGCCAGCCGCCCAAACCACCACCGAGATTGCGAACATCAGTGTAGCCCAACAGGCGCAGGGCAGCCATCGCCATTGCGCCGCGATGACCAGATCCACAGTAGATCACAATAGGCTGATCTTGAGCGGGGAGTTTATCCAAATTCTTGAGCACATTGCGGACAGGGATGTTCACCGCGCCGGCAATGTAGCCGTTCTCGGTCAACTCACCGGGTTCACGCACATCGAGCAGGAAAGGAGCCGCGCCGGCATCGATCTGACCTTTGAGCACGTCAGCTTTTACGGTGTAATAATCCGCAGGAAGAGTGGTGAGGAATTCGGTCCAAACCACGGTCCAATCCACGATACCTTCGACAGCGTAGCCGGCGGCCTTCCAAGCCTTCATGCCACCGCCCATGTTCAAGACATTGGTGTAGCCCAGCAGGCGCAAGCCTTCGATCGCGATGGAACCGCGCAAACCGGAACCGCACTGCAGGATGATCGCCGCATCTTTTGCGGGGAGTTTATCGAGGCTGGTGAAGAGTTCGCCAACAGGGATATTGATCGAATCCTTGATGTAGCCTTCCTTCTCACGTTCTTCCGCGGTGCGCAGATCGACGACTGTGGGAGGAGTTGCGCCATCAAGCATTTCCTTCACCTTGTCCGCTTTGGTTCCGAGGAAACCATCGGGCAGTGTGGACATGCTTTCATCGAGGGCGGTGAAGAGAGCTTCGTCTTCGATGATCGGGGTGCTGATGACCACCGGAGCTTCAGGCATGGAGCCGGTCTCAACAGGGAGTTCGGCTGTCTTCCACGCGGCCAAGCCGCCAGCCATATTCAGAACATTGGTGTAGCCCAAAATGCGCAGGACGCCCATGAGCATTCCCCCGCGTTGACCGGAACCACAGTACACAATGATCTTCTCATCAAGACCAGGGAGTTTATCCAGATTCTTGAGCACATCACGAACGGGAATATTGACCGCACCCTTGATATAGCCGTCTTTTTCAAGCTCAGCCGCATCGCGCACATCCAGAAGGAAGGGAGGCGTGGCTTCAGCCATCGCGGTGCTTACATCGACCGGTTTGATGCCGCCGTAACCCTGGGGCAGACCGCCGATCATTTCGGCATATAAAACCGCGAAGTCGATCGCGGGAGCCTCAACAACCGGAGCTTCTGTAACGACAGCTTCAGTGGCAGGAGCTTCAGTAGGTGCAGCGATCACCTCTTCGGTGGGGGCAGCCGCGGGGGCGCAGGCAGCCAGAATCATGCTGAAGATGACCAGCAGGATCAGGGACAGGTTGAGTTTCTTGTTCATTTTCTTCTCCTAAAAGAATGTAAATTGGGAGCGTTCCCAAAATGTGTTCTCGCTTTTGCAAGTTTATAGTACCCATTCGGTTCGATATAGTGACAAATATCACAATCACCTATCGCAAATATTTATTGGAATACATAAATAGAAACAATGGGAGAAGTGACAAGAGCCACTATTGTGTCTATTATCACAATGATATGATGACCAAGATATTCATGCATTTTTCTGTATATATCGAGATCTCAACATGATAGCTCTCCCCCACACCAGTAAAAACTCGCTTTTCGAAGCTGACCTGTGTTTCGCACTTGCAGACCCCAAGCGGGTGGAAATCATCCATATGCTGGAAAAGCATCCCTACAACGTAAACCAACTGACCGGCGAATTGGGAATTCCCCAGCCGATGACCTCCCGTCATTTGAAGATCCTGCGTGAAAGAGGGCTGGTTCAGTCCACCCGGCACGGGGTCTCTGTGACGTATTTCCTCTCCGATCCGCGCCTTATTCAGGCGTTGGAATTATTGAAGGATATTTCCAACAAAAAAATTGAAGCCCAGCATTCATAACGCTGGCAAATCCACTGGAGGATTTCATGCAAAAGAAAAAAATGTTTGTCACGATGATCGTTACCGGGCTTATCCTGACGGTTGCCGCTGTGATCTGGCTGGGGACCGCTCAACCTGTCAGCGCGCAATGCGGGTCGCAGGCTTCGACCTGCAAGGACTGTCACGAAGTGCAGGGGCAGATGCCCGTCAATGCCGATGGGACAGGCTGGCATCAGTCGCACGCCTTTGGCGACTTCTGCTATATCTGTCATGCGGGCAATCAACAAGCGGCGGAGAAAGACGCGGCGCACACGGGCATGGTCTCTCCCTTTGCAGATACCAAGGCTTCATGTCAGCAGTGCCATCCCAAAGATCTTGATGAACGAGCCAAAGTGTACATGGATATCCTGGGTGTTTCAGCAGGCAGCGCGGCTCCCGTGGAAGTTCAGCAGGTGGTCGTTACCATTTGCGAACCAACCAATGAACCTCCCGCCGACACCAGCCTCTCTTTGAGCAAGCCAGCCGAGTCAATTGATTACATCGCGCGCTACAACGAGAACGTGTTGGGTAACAAGCCTGTAAATTGGAGCATGATCGGGTTGGTGGCTTTGGCTGTGATAGTTGTGTTTGGCGGGTTGATCCTTTTTGTGATCAAAATGGGTTGGGTGATCGTAACTTTTGAAAAACCTGTCAAAGCGGAACCGAAGGAGTAGAGGATGGCAACCATCTCTCGACGTGATTTTTTGAAGATGGGCGGCGCTGCCGCCGCGGCTCTGGCCGCGGGACAGCTGGTCTCTGCGCCGGTGGCACGCGCGGCGCGAGAGGCAGGGTACCTCAACGCGCAAGGCGATGGCGAGATCCCGACCCTGTGTGAAATGTGTGTGTGGCGCTGCGGCTTGCTCGCAAAAGTGCGGGACGGAAAGATCGTCAAGCTGGACGGCAACCCCGAGCAGCCGCACTCAAAGGGCAAACTTTGTCCGCGCGGGCAGGCGGGGCTGGCAACGACCTACGACCCCGACCGTGTGTTGACTCCGTTGATCCGGGTGGGGAAACGCGGGGAGGGCAAGTTCAGGCAGGCATCGTGGGAAGAGGCGATCGATATCGTTGCGTGGAACATGCTTGAGATCAAACAAAAGTATGGTCCCGAGGCGATGATCTTTTCATCTACTCATAATCTCTCACAGGTGCAGTTCGAGAATATTTTGCAGGCGTATGGTTCGCCCAATTACGGCACACAGCGTAGTTTGTGTTTCAACGCGATGATCGTTGCTAACCAGATGACCTACGGCATGGAAGAACCCGCGCGCAGTTATGCGGGTGTGAAATATATTCTACTGACGGGGCGCAACCTGGCTGAAGCCATTTCGAACTCTGAAACCGGCGAGTTGATCGATGCGATCGGCAACGGCGCGAAGATGGTTTACATTGACCCGCGCTTCACCAAGACCGCAGGCAAAGCAGATGAATGGATCCCGATCCGACCTGGGACCGACCTTGCCTTCCATCTGGCGCTGCTCAACATCATCATCAGCGAGGAACTGTACAACAAGGACTTTGTCAGCAAGTACACCACAGGGTTTGATGAACTCGCTGCAAGCATTGGTGAGTACACCCCTGAATGGGCGGCTGAGATCACTGGCGTAAAAGCGGAAACCATCCGCCGCGTAGCAAAAGAGTTTACCGATGCCGCGCCGAATGCGCTGGCGCACAACGGCTGGCGCACATCGAACTTTGTCAATTCGTTCCAGACCCAGCGGGCGATCACGATCTTGAACGCGCTGGTTGGCAATTGGGGCGTGACCATGTTCCCCAAAGGCGGCGAGGAAAGCGGCGGGCTTGGCAAACCGCCACAGCCGCCGTATCCGCGCACCTCTGCTCTGCGCATGGACGGCGTGCCGTGGAAGTATCCGTTCGTGCCCCTCAAGCTCGGCGTATTTCAGGAACTGCGCGACAACATCCTGAAGGATGATCCGTATGTGGCGCATGGCTGGTTCATCTCGCGCCAGAACCCGATCCAATCCATCCCAGACCGCAAGAAGACCTTACAAGCCTTTGCAAAAATGGACTTCATCGCCAGCGTGGATGTCATCATGAACGACTCTTCTTGGTTCGCGGATGTAGTCCTGCCTGAAGCATCGTACCTCGAGCGCTACGATCCGCTCATGCCGCTTGGCGCACGGGCGTTCATCCGCCAGCCTGTGATCGAACCGCAGGGTGATACCAAGTCTGCGCTGTGGATCTTCAAACATCTCGGCGAACGGCTGGGAATCGGTGATTTCTTCCAATACGAAGATGAGGTGGATTATCTCAACCAGCAGCTTGCGCCGACAGGCGTTTCGCTGGATGAAGTGCGCGCCAGAGGGTATGTGGAATTCCCCGAGGGCGAAGCTGATCCTTACAAATGGAATACGCCCAGCGGAAAGATCGAGATCAAATCGAGCACGCTTGGGAATGCTGGATACGCCGACCTGCCTGTGTGGGAAGAACCGCCCGCGCCGAAGGATGGTGAGTTTTATCTACTGACCGGCAAGGATGCGCGCCAGACTCAGTTTGGCACGCAGAACAACATGCTGCTCCGCAAATATGATGACGAGCCGCGCATTTGGATGAACTCGAAGTCTGCTTCTGCTTTGGGGTTGGCAAATGACGACCTCGTGGAAGTGACCAGTGAAGTGGGCAAGATCAAAGTGCATCTGGAAGTGACCGAAGCCATCCGCCCTGACTGTGTTTACATGACCCCGGGCTTTGGGCATTACTCAATGGGTCTGCACACGGCGTACGCACTTGGCGCGAGCGACTCGGACATCCACGTAACCTACACCGACCCTGTCAGCGGAAGCCAGGCGCTCAGCCAGACCTTCGTGACGGTAAGGAAGGCTTGATATGACGATCAAACATCACGCTTATTTATTTGACGCGACGCGCTGCATTGACTGCCGCGCCTGCATGATCTCATGCAGTGTCGAGAACAAGATCGAAATGGACAAGACCCGCATTTGGGTGGCGGGCATTGGAATCAAAGGCGAGTACCCTGACTTGCAGCGCGGCACGATGGTATATCACTGCATGCACTGCCTGCACCCTGACTGCATGTCTGCCTGTCCTGTGGGAGCGTACACACAGGCTGAAGATGGACCTGTCACATACAACCCCGACCTGTGCATTGGCTGCCGCTACTGCATGAATGCCTGTCCGTTCGGTGTGCCGCACTTTGACTACGACAAGGGACTCGCTGAAGGCGCGTTCATCGATAAATGCACCTTCTGCCCGCAGAGGATCTACAACGACCAAAAACCTGCCTGCGTGGGGACTTGCCCCACCGATGCGCTGGAATATGGCGAACGCGAGGAACTCATCAAACGCGCGCATGAACGCATTGCCGCGCATCCCGATAAGTACATAGACCATGTCTATGGTGAGTTTGAAAATGGCGGCACATCGTATTTGATCCTTTCGCACATCCCGTTCAGCGAATTGGGATTGCCCAACCTGCCTGAGACTCCTGTCAATGCCGTCAGCGAAAAGGTGATGGCATTGACCATCCCGTTCGCGCTCGGATGGGGCGCGGTCTTGAGCGGAGTCGCTGCGGGGGTGGCGATGCATGAGAAGAAGAAACAAGCCGCGGCTGAGAAAGACATCGTCCCCGCAGGGGAGTCGGAGGCGTCCAAATGAAAGTAAGAATCCAACTTCCTGAATTTCTCCGCATGGGGACCCTGCCGATCATCCTTATCGTTTTGATGGTGGTGGCGTTCGTGGTGGCGATGGTGCGTTATGTGTTGGGCATCGGCGCGATCAGTGACCTGAGCTATTCGTATCCGTGGGGCTTTTGGATCAGCTTTGATCTGTTCACGGGGGTGGTCATCAGCAGCGGCGGGTTCATCATGGCAGGCACGGTGTACATCCTCGGCATCAAGGAATTTCAGCCTTTGCTGCGACCGTCCATTTTGACGGCGTTCCTGGGTTACATTATGGTGGCGGTCGCGCTGCTCGTGGACCTGGGTCAGCCGCTGCGCATCTGGTATATGATGATCCATTGGAATCATACGAGCGTGCTTTTGGAGATCGGCATCTGTGTGATGAGTTACCTGACGGTGCTCGCGGTCGAGTTCGCGCCCGTGGTGCTGGAGCGTTTCCCCAGGCTGCACAAGGTCGCGCATCTCATTCACCGCTTCATCATGCCTTTTGTGATCCTTGGCGTTGTGCTTTCCACACTGCATCAGTCTTCGCTTGGTTCGCTGTTGCTAATCCAGCCGACTAAACTTCATGCTCTATGGTGGACCCCGATCCTACCTGTGTTGTTCTTCACCTCTGCGATCTCGGTCGGCATGTCCATGATCATCTTTGAGTCTTCGCTCAGTTCGCGCTATTTCAACCGCGGACTTGAAACACATCTGCTCGAAAAACTTGCGAAAGCCATTCCCATTGCGCTGGGCGTGTACGCGCTTTTGAAATTTGGCGACCTGCTTGTTACGGATGAGTTTGGTTTGCTGTTCTCCAGCGGTGTGATGAGCGTGTTGTTCTGGGCAGAGATCCTGCTTGGTGTGGCTGCGCCCATGATCTGGTTCTCGAATAAGAAGAATCGCACCACTTCCAGCGGGCTGCTTACAGGAGCGGTCATCACCCTGCTTGGGTTGATCCTCAACCGCTTCAATGTCAGTTGGTTTGCGGTGGAACATCCCGACCCACTGTTCTACGTCCCGACCTTTATGGGCAATGTGGATTACTTCCCGACCATCCCTGAGGTTGCCGTGTCGCTTGGCATCTTCTCGGCGGGCATTATGGCGTTCGGTCTGCTTGCCAAATACTTCCCTGTCTTTGAGGATGAAAGCCACGCCGCACATGCTGGGGATTGAATCTCAATTTACTGGTTGAAAGTTACAATTTGCGAGTTACAGGGTGCGGCAACGTACAATGTAACTCGTAATCTTTTATAATCACGGTTCATCCTTTCCCCATGCGCCCTTCCTTCTTCCACCACCTTCACCCGCCGACCATTCCAGCCGCACAGGCGCGCTGGCGATACACGCTGGGCGCAGGCGGGACTGCCGTCTTTCTGATGCTTGTCCTTGGTGTGACGGGGGCACTGGAGATGTTCTATTATTCCCCGCACCCAAGTGAGGCGGCGCTTTCAGTGCAAACCATCACGTATCACGTCCCATTCGGGTGGTTGATCCGCAACCTGCATTACTGGTCGGCGCAGATTCTATTGGCGGTTTCTGCGGTGCATCTTTTACGGGTGATCTTCACTGCGGCGTACAGTTTTCCGCGCCGATTCAACTACCTGCTTGGGCTTGGCTTGTTCGTCCTCTCCGTTCTTTTGGATTTCACAGGCTACATCCTGCGCTGGGATGTGGATATCTGTTACCCGCTGTTGACTGGCACGAACCTGCTCAAGACCATTCCCTTGATCGGTGATTCTCTATACCGCATCGCAACGGGCGGAGGAGAAGCCTGCTCGGACTCCCTGCTCCGCTTCTACACCTGGCACATTTTCGGCTTGACCATTGCCGCCGTCGCCCTCATGATCTGGCACGCTTTCCGAGTCCGCCGTGACGGGGGGATCGCTGTCCCGCCGCCCAGCCTCCGCGTGGACACGGAACGTATTTCACGCAACGAACTGGTGAGGCGTGAAGTGCTTGCCATGCTGGCGGTGGGTGTTGTGCTGATTCTCCTGTCCAGTTTTTTCCCTGCCCCTATTGCCGCGCCGATGTCAGAAGGCTCAACGGTGGCAGGTGAAGCGCGTGCGCCATGGTTCTTTTTGTGGATTCAGCAAATGCTCAAATGGGGTGACCCGTTCATCTTTGGTATCCTCGTTCCGCTCGCACTTCTCACATTCACTGCTTTCATTCCATATATCTTTCCCAAACCTGCTGACAGCGACATTGGGAAATGGTTCCCGAAATCCAACCGCCTTGTGCAAATTTTATTTTCAGCCATCCTTGTTTTCATGCTTGCACTGACATTTATGAACAGGTAAACGAATCCACAGGTACAACGCTTTATTTTTCATCCTTCATAATTCATCCTTTTTCTTTATGCGTCGCATCCTTCCACTCTTCTCGTTCTTTTTCCTCCTCTCCCTTATCCTTGCCGGGTGGGTCGATTCGCGCACGCAGCCAGTGGAACTCATCCCTACATTGACCGATCAGCCCGAATACTGCCTGACCTGCCACGCAGACCTGCCAGAGATCAGCGCTTCACACCCTGTGGAAGTGTTTGGCTGTGTCAGTTGTCATGGCGGGGAGCGGCTTGCCCTCGATGCAGACCTTGCTCACAGCACTATGCGCGGCGGAGCGAATCCGTCTGATCTGTCGGTGGTGGAAATGTCCTGTGGGGGGAGCAGCTGTCACTCGGGGAGTGAGGCGGATGACCGTCATCACATTCAGCGTGTGAACACCAGCATCCAATCCACGTATGCGGGGGCGATCGCAAATATCCGCTATATGTTTGGCGCGCAGACGGAGTTGAAGGCGCAGCTTGGCATCAGCGCAGTCACCGATGAAGAGACAAAGACGGGCATTACTTCGCTCGAAGCCTTTGACCCTGCCAATGAGGAGAATCCGTTTTTGCAGCAGTTCGGCGAGAACTGCCTGACCTGTCATATCAACGCCCAGCCGCGTGAGGGCGATGCCTTTGCAAGGAAAACAGGCTGTGCCGCGTGTCACTCTACGGCAGAACATAAACTTTCAACTGCCATTCCATACACCCAATGCAATACCTGTCACAACCGTGGCAATTACGACCTGCGGACAATGACCTTCATCGAACGTGATGATCACCCGACTACAAGACTGCAGAACTACTATCAACCCATCGCACACTTCACGCAATGCGAGTACACCCTCGACTGTGTGGACT
>JAGNWT010000102.1 GCA_017985935.1 Anaerolineales bacterium
CGGCATCTGGTATCGGTGTAGCGAGAGCCGCCCTTGATTTCCTCAAGGAGAAACTTGCTGAGAACGGCGTTCAAATCCGTTATGGTTTGCCGCGCAATAAACTGACCTCCATCGAACGTGATGTGATTGATATGGATATCCAACTGCGCTCGGCATGGTTGATGACCTTGAAAGCCGTTTGGATGGCAGATAACAAGAAATCCAACGCACTCGAATCTTCGATGAGCAAGGTCCGCGCGGGTGATGTCACAACTAAGGTCACGCAGAAAGCCGTAGAGATCCTAGGTCCGCTCGGGTACAGCCGCGAGTTCCTGCTTGAGAAATGGTTCCGCGATGCTAAGATTACCGATATCTACGAAGGTACGGGTCAGATCAATCGCCTCGTAGTAGCACGGCAGATCTTGGGTTATACGGGAGCGGAGTTGAGGTAACCATGAAATACAACATCCATAAAGCAGTTGTCATCGGATCGGGAACGATGGGCGCCGCCATTGCCGCACATTTGGCGAATATCGGTGTGCCCGTGACCTTGCTCGATATTGTTGCGAAAGATTCACCTGACAAAAACAAGATCGTCAAAGAAGGTTGGGATCGCTGTATCAAAGCCCGCCCTGCCAATTTGATGGGCGACGAGTTGAAGACCCTGGTCAAGCTCGGTAACCTTGAAGATGATTTTGGCGCCGTAGCTGAAGCGGATTGGATCTGCGAAGCCATCATCGAGAACCTGAAGATCAAGCAGGATTTGATGGCGCGCATCGACGAAGTCCGCAAGCCGAATGCGATTGTTTCGACAAACACTTCGGGCATTCCCGTCGCTTCGATCGCGGAAGGGCTTTCAAAAGAGTTCAAGAAGCATTTCCTCGGCACGCACTTTTTCAACCCACCTCGCTATTTGAAACTTTTGGAAATCATCCCCACGCCTGATACCTCGAAGGAAGCGGTTGAATTCATTTCGCACTTTGGTGAGTATCGTTTGGGCAAGGGCATTGTGTTGTGCAAAGACACGCCTAACTTCATTGGCAATCGAGTGGCTTTTGGAACAGGCGCGTTCGCAATGGACTTCATCCTCAACAATGAATATACCGTGGATGAAGTGGACGCTCTTACTGGACCTTTGATGGGTCGCCCGAAAACAGCTACGTTCAGGCTGATAGATCTGGTCGGTGTGGACGTGTGGCATCACGTGGGCAAGAATCTTGCGCCCTTGATCCCGCATGACAAACTCGGACAAAAATATCTTGCCGCCGAAAAGCCGCAGAAACTGATGGATACGTTGATGGAGCGCAAATGGCTCGGCAACAAGACCAAAGTCGGTTTCTATAAGGAAGTCCGTGATGCGGAAGGGAAGAAGCAGTTCTATTCACTGGATTTGAATACGCTGGAACATGCCCCTGCGGGCAAGCCGCGTTTCGACTCGGTCAAGGCGGCGAAAGATGTCGAGGGTCTGGGTGACAGGCTCAAGGTCATGTTAGAGGCGGATGACAAGGCTGCCAAACTCGTCAAGGCGCTCACATATCAAAGTTTCCAATACGTCTCATCCATCATCCCTGAAGTAGCAGACACTGCCAAGCCGATCGATGATGCCATCCGTTGGGGCTTTATGCACGAAGCGGGCGCATTTGAAATTTGGGACATGCTTGGTGTGAAAGAAACTGTCAAGCGCATGAAGGCGGAAGGTTATCCTGCCGCCAAGTGGGTGGATGAGATGTTGAAGAACGGTTGTGAGACCTTCTATCAATATAAGGGTAGCAATAAAGTTGGCGCGTATGACGTTGCCAAGGGCAAGTATGTGAAGTTCAAGCAGCCCGAAGGATTTGTGTTCCTGAAGGATTTGCGCGGCACGAAGAAAGAAGTGAGCAAGAACGCGGGCGCGACCTTGTTTGACATTGGCGACGGCGTGGGCTTGGTGGAGTTCCACACCAAGATGAACGCGCTCGATGATGATATTTTTGCCATCACCTCTGAGGCGTTGGATAAACTCGAAACTGACTTCGACGGTTTGGTAGTCGGCAGTGAAGCGGATAACTTCAGCGCGGGCGCGAATTTGTTTATGGTTGTCGTTGCAGCACAGCAAGGCATGTGGGATCAACTCGATGATGCCATCAAACGCTTGCAAAAAATGAACATGCGCATGCGTTACTCGCCCAAGCCTGTGGCCGTCGCTCCTGCTGGGCTGGCACTCGGCGGCGGCTGTGAAGTGACCATGCATGCCTCGCGTGTAGTGGCGGCTTCTGAAACCTATATTGGCTTGGTAGAACTCGGTGCGGGCGTCATCCCTGCGGGTGCGGGTACAAAAGAATACATGCGCCGCATCATTAATCCTGTGATGAAGGTTCCCGATGCCGAGCCTTTCCCATTCATTCAAAAAGCTTTTCTGCAAATTGGTCAGGCGAAAGTTGCGACCTCTGCAGAAGAAGCGCGCGGCATGGGCATTCTCGGTCCGCAAGACCGCGTAGTGACCAATCGTGACCATTTGCTCACAGAAGCGAAAAAGGAAGTGCTGCACATGGTCAATGCGGGTTATAGACCGCCAACACCTGAACTCATCTATGCCGCTGGGCGTGATATGTTCGGCGCAATGAAGATCGGTGCCTGGGCATTCAAAGAAGGTCACTACATCACTGAATATGATTCGCACATCGCCACCAAACTGGCGCACATCATCGCTGGCGGCGACATTACCAAGCCGACCTGGGTGAGCGAACAGTACATCCTCGACCTTGAGCGCGAAGCCTTCTTGTCACTGTGTGGCGAAGAGAAGACGCAGGCGAGAATGTGGAGCATTTTACAGACTGGAAAGCCGCTTAGGAATTAGGAGAATACCTATGACAACAAAAGAAGCTGTTATCGTTAGCGCAGTCCGCACGCCTGTTGGCAAAGCCAAGCGTGGTGGCATGGCGACGGTTCGTCCCGATGAGATGGGTGCTGCGGTGATCAAAGAGTTGCTCAATCGTACGCCTAACCTTGACCCTGCCCAGATCGAAGATGTGG
This sequence comes from Anaerolineales bacterium, assembly GCA_017985935.1. GTDB lineage: Bacteria > Chloroflexota > Anaerolineae > Anaerolineales > Villigracilaceae > Villigracilis. The sequence goes on from JAGNWT010000102.1 coordinate 2,992, forward strand.
TCTTCGGTTGTGCCTTCCCCGAAGGCGAGCAGGGCATGAATGTGGCACGTACCATTTCCATTCGCGCGGGTCTGCCTGATACTGTCCCTGCGGAAACCATCAATCGCTACTGCTCGTCTGGTGTGCAGTCCATTGCGCATATTGCGCATGCCATCAAAGCGGGTGATATTGAGATCGGCATCGGCGCGGGCGTTGAGTCCATGTCGATGGTGCCGATGATGGGTTACAAGTTTTCGCCAAATCCGCAGTTTGCGATGGAGTTACCTCATTACTACACCAATATGGGTTTGACTGCCGAAAATGTCTCGCTCAAATATGGCATCACCCGCGAACAGCAGGATGAATTCTCACTCAAGAGCAACCAGAAGGCTGCACGTGCCGTTGAGTCTGGACTTTTCGATCCCGAACTCATTCCGCTCGACGTGGAAGTCAATGAGTACGTGGACGGCAAAGTGGTCAAGAAAAATTTCACCGTCAAACGAGATGAAGGTCCACGTGGTGACTCGACGTTGGAAGGTCTCGCCAAACTGAAGCCTGCTTTCAAAGAAGGCGGTTTTGTCACCGCTGGAAATTCCTCTCAAATGTCTGATGGCGCCTCGGCAGTGTTGGTCATGTCCGCGGAGAAAGCTCAAGAATTGGGACTCAAGCCACTAGCAAGATTCGTCTCCTTCGCAGTCGGAGGTGTCCCACCGGAGTTGATGGGCATTGGACCTATCGCTGCAATCCCGAAGGCGATTAAAATCGCTGGTCTGTCGCTCAACGATATTGACCTCTTCGAGTTGAACGAAGCCTTCGCGGCTCAATCCCTCGCCGTGATGCAAACCCTTGAAATAAACTCTGATAAGGTCAACGTCAACGGTGGCGCGATCGCCCTCGGACATCCTCTCGGCTGCACAGGCTCCAAGCTCACCACCCAACTCATCTACGAAATGGGACGCCGCAAATCCAAGTATGGTATGGTTACCATGTGTATTGGCGGCGGTATGGGCGCGGCTGCGATCTTTGAAAATCTGCAATAAAAAGTTACAGGTACAGGTTGAGCGTTCAATATTTCAACCTGTAACCTTCAATATTATTCAACATTCAACCTAGGAGAAAAAATGGCTCTCACGATCGAAACCCTCATGTCAAAAATGCCCGGCGCGTTCATTCCTGAAAAAGCGGCTGGCTTGGATGCCACTATCCAATTCAATTTCACTGGTGCGGAACCCGGCGAATGGTATGCCACCATCAAAGACGGTAAAGTGACCGTCGAAAAAGGGACGCACGCTTCCCCCAAGATGACCCTCACTGCCGACTCTGCTGATTACGTCAAGATATTCACTGGTGAGATCGATGGCATGGCTGCTTTTATGCAGGGTAAGCTCAAACTCGCAGGCGACTTGAACCTGGCGATGAAGCTGACCCAGATGTTCAAACTCAAGTAGGTAGGTTAACTCGGAGGAGAAAATTCCTCCGAGTTTTTTGTTTGCTTGGTAAAATTGCACCTATCTTTTACAAGGAGCATCAACTGTGGATTTTAGCTGGATTTCCAACCCCGAATCATGGATCGCTCTCGTCACGCTCGTAATACTTGAATTGGTATTGGGCGTGGATAATGTGATCTTTATTTCCATCCTGGCTGGCAAATTGCCGCCGCAAGACCAGCAGCGCGCCCGAACAACGGGTATCATGCTGGCGGTCATTACGCGTATTCTGCTTTTGCTTTCACTCTCATGGATCATCAGCCTTGAAGAGCCATTTTTTCATATCCCCTGGTTCGGCGGTGAGCAGATCGGCATCTCAGGACGCGACTTGATCCTGCTGACGGGAGGCATCTTCCTGCTTTGGAAGAGCACCCATGAGATTCACGACAAGCTCGAAGGCAAAGAGGGTGCAGCATCCGCTAAAGTTGCTGCGAATTTTATGAGCGTGATCATTCAGATCATGCTGCTCGATATTGTATTCTCCCTCGACTCGGTCATTACCGCGGTCGGCATGGTGGATGAATTGCAGATCATGGTCATCGCGGTCATCATTGCCGCTAGCGTGATGATTTTCGTAGCCACCCCGATCGGTGAATATGTTGAAAAACATCCCACCATTAAGATCCTGGCATTGAGCTTCCTTTTGCTCATCGGCTTCACATTGATCGTTGAGGGATTGCACCAGCATATTCCGAAGGGATATGTGTATTTCGCGATGGGCTTCTCGGTCTTCGTTGAGATGATCAACTTGCGGGTGCGTGACAGCCACGTAAAACCAGTGTACCTGCGCGATGCGTACAAAGAAGTGCCGGTTGAATTGCAGCCGGTTGCAGCTGGCGACTTGCCTGCAAACAAAGTTGAGCGGGCGAAGCCTGCTCCGAAAAAGACGAAGCCAAAGTCTGGGAAGAAATAATACTGAATCAAAAAGCAGACCGGGTACCCGGTCTGCTTTTTGATTCAGTCCACTCGATGCACACCGTGAATGTCCGGTTTTGTGATCACCGACTTTGTTTCCAATCCTCGTTCTTCAAAGACCCCGGCGATCATTCTTCTGGCTTCTTCGGCTTGCCTGGGTCGAACAAATGTAATGATCGATGGTCCGGCGCCTGAAAGAGCCGCCGCGCCAAATTGTCTCGCGACTTTGTATGCCGCGGTACCGCCGTTGATGTGCCTTAAGCGGTATGGTTGATGAATGCGATCATCCATGACCTTTTGCAGCAGGTCGAGGTCTCCGTTCTTAAGCGCATCCACGACCAATGATGCCCGTCCAATATTGTAGATCGCATCCGCGCGGGAGACCGATTTTGGAAGCACGGCGCGCGCTGTTTTTGTCAGCCATTCCACATCCGGCTTGACGATGACGATGGTCAGTTCAGGGATCTCATACCGGCGTGTGACGATCTCTTCGCCCGACATGATCGAAACCACGAGCCCGCCTAACAAGGCTGGTGCCACATTATCCGGGTGTCCTTCCATGCCATTCGCGAGCTTGAGCAGGTCGCATTCGCTTAGCTGCTGCCCGAGAACTTCGTTCGCGCCGAACAGTCCCGCCACGATCGCCGCCGCGCTGGAGCCAAGTCCGCTGCTCATGAATATCCCGTTATGAGCGCTGATCTTTGTCCCGGGCATTTCTTTTCCGCACACTTCATGGACGAGCGTGTAAGCTTTTGTCAGGAGATTTTTTGTCCCCTTGTTCAATTTCTCAGCGCCCTCCCCGGTGACGTTGTAAGATAACTTCTCGGCAGGCTCAAAAGATACTTCGTTCCAAAGGTTCAATGCCAGTCCCATGCAATCGAAGCCGGGACCCAAATTCGCAGATGTGGCAGGGACTTTGACTTTTATCATACGAGACATTATAAAATACATCCGCAGTAATATGAACTCTTTTCGTAATTTGCGGTTGGGATAGGTATAATCGCTTCGTTCGAATAGACCCACCGTATCGCATTCTTAATCTCGGAGTTGATATGACCTATCAAGGCTTGATCCACCGTTATGGGACCTATCTGGATTTACCCGCCCATACTCAGAATATTTCCCTGCTCGAAGGGAATACGCCTCTCATCCCCATGCCGCGCCTTGGACGGGAACTTGGCTGTGAATTGTTCATCAAATATGAGGGACTTAATCCCACTGGCTCGTTCAAGGACAGGGGGATGACCGCCGCGATCAGTGAGGCGGTCGGACGCGGCGCCCAGACCGTGATCTGTGCTTCGACGGGAAACACCGCCGCGTCTGCGGCGGCGTATGCCGCCCGGGCAGGTTTGCGCGCCATCGTCTTGATCCCTGAAGGAAAAGTAGCGGCGGGCAAGTTAGCCGGGGCGATCGCCTACGGCGCGGAAGTGATCCAAATTCAAGGCTCGTTCGATGACGCGTTATCGCTGGTGGTGGAGATCACTCAGAAGACTCCCATCGCGCTGGTCAATTCGATCAACCCTTATCGCATAGAAGGACAAAAGACTTCATCGTTTGAGATCTGCGATGTAATGGGCTCCGCTCCCGATTGGTTGTGCCTGCCTGTTGGCAACGCAGGGAATATCACTTCCTATTGGGCGGGCTTCAAACAATATCAAAAAGGACTGCCTCAAGTGCTTGGTGTGCAGGCCGCGGGATCAGCTCCGCTTGTGCTCGGACACCCTGTAGACAAGCCGGAGACCATTGCCACTGCCATTCGGATCGGCAGACCTGCCCGCGGCGAACAGGCTCTCGAAGCGGCTCAACAGTCCAATGGGCGGATCATCGCTGTTTCAGATGCCGAGATTCTCTCGGCGCAAAAGATACTCGCCTCCGAAGGGGTGTGGGTCGAGCCGGCGTCTGCCGCGGGGCTGGCAGGCTTGTTGGCAGAATCAGCTGTCGGTAAGTTTGATGCGAAAGGTAAAAAGATCGTCGTGGTTTGCACCGGTCATGGGATGAAAGATCCATCCATTGTGACCGAATCCTTCCAATCTCCCAAGGTGATTCCTGCAAGATATGAAGCCTTGGTGGAACTGGTTGGCGGCGTGTAATTTGAATTAAACCTGGAGAATGTCCTACTTGACATTCTCCTTTTAGGAATTGATAATACTGGCGCTATGGCATCCAACTCTTTCCCTCTTGTTGTTGACAATTTATCTTTTCGATATCGCGACCGCCAGGGTGCGGCCATCCACAACCTTTCTTTTTCTGCCAACCCGGGCGAGGTCCTTTTGATCGCCGGCGCCAGCGGATGCGGAAAGACGACCTTGATCCGCTGTATCAATGGGCTGATCCCGCGCTCTTACAAAGGCGAAATGAGCGGAGAGATCCGGGTCTTCGGCGAGGAAGTGAAAGATTGGAAGCTCTCGCAGATCTCACAAAAGATCGGGACCGTGCTTCAAGATCCCGAGCGGCAGATCCTCGGCACGAAGGTCGTGAACGAGGTGGCGTTCGGTCTTGAGAATTTGGGGATGCCCCGCGCCGAAATTTTTCAGCGGGTGGACGAAGCCCTTAACTTTTTGAAGATACCCCACCTGCGAAACCGCGAGACCTTCAACCTGTCTGGCGGCGAGAAGCAGAAAGTTGCGCTGGCGGGAATCCTTGCCATGCGCCCTTCGATCATTTTGCTCGACGAGCCGCTCGCCAGTCTCGACCCGGCTTCGGCGCAAGATACGCTGGATGCGGTGCGCTTGCTGGCAGACCAGGGATTGTCTGTTTTGATGGTGGAGCATCGTGTAGAGGATGTTTTGCGCATTCGCCCTGAACGCGTGATGTTCATGAGTGAAGGCGAAATACGTTACCTCGGCGATGCGGCGGGGTTATCCAAAGTAGTGAACTATCGCGAGGTGAAGCTTCCGGCCGAGGATATTATCGAGCGCGCGAAGCACGATCCCGCCCCGGCGGAGGTTAAGGCTCTTCCCGGAGTGACCCGCTCACAGTACAAGGAAGAAGCGTTGGTCAGGTTTGAGAATGTCGCGTTCGGCTACGAATCCGAAACCGAAGTTCTGCACGGCATCGACCTCAATATCAATCGCGGCGATGTGATCGCGGTGCTGGGTCCCAATGGCGCAGGCAAGACCACCTTTGTAAAACATGCCATCGGTTTATTGAAGCCGAAGTCTGGCAGGGTTCTTGTGGACGGGCGTGATACCAAAGAGGCGAGTGTGGCTGAGATCGCCAGCATGCTGGGTTATGTTTTCCAAAGCCCAAGTCACATGTTGTTCGCTCCGACAGTTCACGATGAGTTGGCTTTTGGTCCAACAAATATGAAGCATCCGAAGGAACAGATCGAACTGGAGGTGAAAGAGGCGCTGAAGATCGTGAATCTTTCCGAGAAGGAGAATGACCCGCCGCTGGCTCTTTCTTTCGGACAGCAAAAGCGCGTTAGCATCGCTGCCATCCTTGCCATGCGGTCTCGCATTCTTGTGATGGACGAGCCGACCGCCGGGCAGGATTATCAGAATTACATGAACTTCATGGATTCGATCCTGCAAATGCCGGGCTTTGAGGCGATCCTGTTCATTACACACGATGTGGACCTCGCGGCGATCTATGCCAACCGCGTTTTAATGATCTCTGGCGGCAACCTGATCGCAGACGGCAAGCCGCAGGATGTGCTCCGCGACTTTGACCGTCTAAAAGCAAACCGCATCATTCCGACCTCGCTGCTGGCTCTCAACCTGAAGCGATTCAGCACCACGGGGCGCTTCATGAGAGCCGAGGCGTTGGCTCACCAGTAAATTACAGACCTCGCCGGGTCTTGTAAAAATTTATAAAGGAGAGTTTGAGATGGATAAGAAGTTCACCAATGTATTAATTTCATTAGTTGTCGTGCTTGCCCTGTTCGCCGTGGTCATGTTCGTACTTGGCGCGCAGGAACCCGCGGAAGGCGCGCTGTTCAATTTCTCGGTCGATCAGGCGAGCGTGGTCTCACGCTTTGTGTTCGTTGTGATCGGCATTGCGATCGCCTTCGGCGTGTATTTTGCCACCAAGTCTAACAAGGCTTGGGAAGTGGGTACTCGCGAAGTCGTGTGGATGGCCATTGGCGCGGCGTTGTACGCTGTGTTCTCCTGGCTGTTCAATGGCACAGTGTTCGTGGTGCCTTCCTTGAGCCAGGTTTCCCTGCGCCCCGCGATCGCCATTCCCATGTTCTTCGGTTACGCATTCGGACCCGTGGTCGGTTTCTTCACCGGCGCTGTCGGTAACATGTTCGGTGATGCCCTGACCGGTTTCGGTCTTTCTCCGCAATGGAGCATTGGCAACGGTCTGATCGGTTTTGTCTCCGGCATGTGGATGCTGTTCTCTGATAAGAAGAAGAGCATGGATACCGTGCTGTATGTCAGCGGCGCACTTGCTGTGCTCGCCACCCTGTTGTTCTTCATGAACCGCGGCGAAGCCAACATGCTGTACTTCGATGTGGACAATGGCATTTTTGGCGATGCGCAGATCTCCCTCTTTGCTGGTCTGGCCATTCTCATCGGTTTCGCCCTGATCTTTGGCGTGCGCACCTTCTTCAAAAATGAAGACGTCGCCACGGCCGTCACCTGGGGCATGTTGGGCAACATCGTAGGTCTGTTGTTCGCCTCGTTGTCTGATATCGTCATTAATGGCTTCAGCCTTGCTGCCGCCATCGTGGGTGAGTTCCTGCCCGCTGCTGGACCCAACCTGATCTTTGCCGCCATTCTCGTCCCCATGCTTGTGGTTGCCTACGCCTCCACCCGCAGACAGTCCGGCAGATAATCGTTCATTTACATAGACATCAAGCAGTGACCAAGTCTGGTCACTGCTTGATGAACATCATTTCACTGGATCCCTACTTATGCTAGTTGCCTGGCGTTATCGAAAACGAGAAAATTCCTTCATCCAATCCTTTGATCCGCGCGCTTGGCTGATCTTCTATATTTGCTGTTTTATTTCCACGCTTTCGTTTTGGGATGTGCGCTTTTTGATGCCATTTCTTGCGATCGCGATTTTTGTTTTGCTCACCTCTGGCGTGAAGTGGCATGAGATACGCCGCGCATTCCTGTTTATTGTCTTTTTTATTTTTTTCTTTGCCATCCTTACATTTCTCACGGGACGCGGCGGATCGGAAGTGTATGAGCAGGAGCATCTCATCCGCGAGTTCAGAGCCTCATTCTCCATTCTGGGCTGGACTCCTGTTTTGAAGGTGACGATCGAACGCGCATTCTTTGCCGTCAGTCAGTTGGTGCGTTACAGTTGTGTGGCGGTGATGACGATCTTGATCCCGTATTCGCTCAACCCCGCCTTGTATGGGATCACCTTCAAAGGTCTGGGACTTCCTGATAAATTTGCCTACGCCATGGATCTGACCATGCGTTTCATTCCGACCTTTGGCAGGGACTTTCAATTGACGATGGACGCCCAGCGGGCGCGGGGATATGAGTTGGATAAGATCAGCGGCGGCATTATTCAGCAGGTTCGCAAACTGGGACCGATCTTCGTGCCGGTCACCATCCATGCGATCATTGGCAGCGAAGATATTAT
>JAGNWT010000033.1 GCA_017985935.1 Anaerolineales bacterium
ACAGGCGAAGGCACGCCCTTATACCAGCGCACCGGACGCTGACAGACATACAGGTCCAGCAGTTTGCGAAGCGCCACGTTCAGCGAGCGGATGCCGCCGCCAATGGGTGTGGTGAGCGGTCCCTTGATGCCGACCAAAAATTCCTTGAAGGCTTCGGTCGTTTCATCAGGCAGCCAGCTCTGGAACAATTTGAAAGGCTTCTCGCCGGCGTACACTTCCATCCAATGGATCTTGCGCTTGCCGCCGTAGGCTTTCTCAACCGCGGCATCGAACACGCGGACAGATGCGCGCCAGATATCGCGCCCGGTTCCATCGCCTTCCACGAACGGAATGATCGGATTATCAGGAACATTCAACTTTCCATTATCAATGGTGATCTTCGCCCCGCCTGCGGGGACAGTAACGTTTGTGTATGCCATCGTCTTTCTCCTTTGTGGTGTTTGTGCGGATTATAACAGCGGACTTTTCATCCTTTCAGTGACGATTGTCACTACATCGCGCTTCGCACCGCACTTCTGTCTGGCGCTGTCCGATCGAATTTTTCAAAATCCTTGACACTCGTACAAATCGGCGTAAAATTCGGCGCAATATGTACGAGAAAAAGCCCCCTCTTTCCCAGCACCAATTCTTCGGGATGAGTGTTTCTGTTTTATGAATTTGAGAGTCGCTTGCAGCGGCTCTCTTTTTTTGTCAAACCAAAGAGAGGAGAATGTGTATGGCAGCAAAAAGCAGCAAGTCCCAAAAGTCCGCGCCCGCGAAACCGGCCCGAAAGGAAAAACAACCCGCAGTGAAGAAGCAGGTTGAGGTCGAGGTAAAGATCGAATCAAAAAATGAAGAGGCGGGCTCGCCCAAGGTCTTCGGGTATCTTCCCGATGACACGCCGCCTGTCGGCGCGATGCTAAGCCTCGGCTTCCAGCAGGTGCTGACGATGTTCCCCGCCACGGTGCTCGTCGCCATTCTGACAAAGTTTGATGTCGGCGTCACCCTTCTGGCTTCCGGCTTGGGAACCATCATTGCCCTGCTGGTTTCAAAGCGCAAGATCCCCATGTATTATGGCTCGTCATTTTCATATATCGCAGTGGTCGTAACAGCGATGAGCCTGTACGCCGGCGATTGTTTTTCGAGCGATGCCGTGTACTGTGCTGAAGGGGTCCGTTTGGTGCAGGTGGGAATCATTGGCACGGCGATCGTGGAGATCCTGGTGGGCTTGCTCATCATGCGGATCGGCAAGACCGCGCTGGATAGGATCCTTCCTCCCATCGTGACCGGCTCCATGGCTGTGGTCATTGGCATTGCCCTTGCCGGAGCTGCGCTTGGCATGGCAAGTGGAAACTGGCTGGTGGCATTCGTGACCCTGCTGGCAACTGTGATGTGCTCGGTCTTTTTGCAGAATAAAGGTCTGCTGGGCATGTTGCCGATCCTCCTGGGAGCGATCGTTGGTTACGCTTTCTCCGCGGCGCTCGGCGTAGTGGACTACAGCGTGATCACCAATGCGGCCTGGTTCCGCGTCCCTGCCATCACCTTCCCGGCCTTCAATGATCCGCGCGCCTGGGAATTGGTGGTGAGCATTTCACTGATCGCGATCGCGACCATTCCCGAATCCACGGCGCACCTGTATCAGATGAGTTTGTACATTGATACGCTTGCAGAACAACTTGGACGCAAGCCTTTCAACATCAAAGAACTCATCGGCTTGAATCTTGTTGCCGACGGCGCGGACGACCTCATCGTTGGGTTCCTCGGCGGTGCGGCTGGCACAAACTATGGCGAGAACAACTCTCTCATGGCGATCACCCGCAACTATTCCATTCCAGTATTGATGACCGCAGGCGCCATGGCCATTCTGCTTGGCTTCGTTGGAAAACTGGCCGGCTTGGTCAACTCCATCCCGGTGGCTGTAACAGGCGGGCTGGCCATCTATCTCTTTGGAGTGATCGGCATGCAGGGCGTGGCGCTCATTCAATCTGAAAAAGTGGATCTCTTCAACCCGAAGAACCTTGCCATTGGTTCGGCTATTCTGGTCTGCGGCATCGGCGGCAACCTCGGTCTCGCGAACGGCCTCTTCCCCTTCAATGTGCCGGTGGTCTTCCCGCAAGGCATTCCTGCAATCGTGTTTGCGGCGATCGTTGGCATCGTGATGAATTTGATCTTCGTCCTCTTTCGCCCGGAAGATTAATCCCGCCTGACGAAAAATAAAAACAAGGTTCGGGAATTCCCGAACCTTGTTTTTATTTACGCTTCCTTCCACGCCGAAACCTGTTACCATTAATGAGCATTTCATACCCACTACAGGAATCCAAATCCATGATCAAACTTCCCGGATTAATTGATCCCCATGTCCATGTGCGCGAACCCGGACAAACCCACAAGGAAGATTGGGACACTGTCACCCAATCTGCGCTGGCAGGCGGCGTGACCACGATCTTTGGCATGCCCAATACCAAACCGCCCATCTTTGATGCCGCAACTCTGGACCTTGCCTTAAGCGCTGCTCAGCAAAAAGCGCGCTGTGACTATGCCCAATTCATTGGTGCAGGTCCCGACAATGCAGATGCCGCCGCAGCTCTCGCTCCGAAAGCTGCCGGGCTAAAAATGTACCTGGACTCAACCTTTGGAGAGCTTCGCCTCAATGACATGTCGCTCTGGGCGCCCCACTTCGAGAAGTTTCCAAAAGAATTTCCCATCGTAGCGCATAGTGAAAGCAGAAGCATGGCGGCGGCGATCCTGTTTGCGGCAATATATCACCGCCCTGTGCATATTGCTCATATTTCATTGAAAGAAGAAGTGCTTTTGATCAAAGCCGCCAAGGAAAAGGGAATCAAAGTCACTTGTGAAGTATGCCCGCATCACCTGCTGATGGTTTCGCAGGTAACAGATGAAGAGAGGGGCAAGAAAAAGGAAGGACGGATGGAAGTCCGTCCGCGGCTGGCAACCCAAACAGATGTGGATGCGCTGTGGGAAAACCTCGACGTGATCGATTGTTTCGCCACCGACCACGCTCCTCACACAGTGGCTGAAAAAGACTCCGACAATCCGCCGCCCGGATTCCCCGGGTTGGAAACCCTTCTTCCATTAATGTTGACCGCTGTCGCGCAAGGGCGTCTGTCAATTCCAACTCTGATCGAAAAAACATACACGAACCCCCGCCGTATTTTCAACATCCCTGAGCAACCTGAGACCTGGGTGGAAGTGGACGAGCAGGCCAAGTACGAGATCCGCGCTGCTGACATGCACTCCCGTTGCGGTTGGACTCCGTTTGAAGGGTGGAAGGTTCAGGGAAAGGTGAAAAAGGTGGTGCTCCGAGGGAACACCGCCTTTGAGGATGGGAAAATTCTGGCTCCAACCGGCTATGGAAAAGATATCCGCAGATAAGCGCCATACACTATCCGAAATATCTTATCTATTCGCCCATATATGGGGGGTATTGTCTAAACAATACCCCTTTTTTGATCCGCCAAACTGTGGATAACTGTCTAAAAACTGTGGAAAAGTACCCCCGGCTGTGGACAATAAACCGAAAGTGGGCTCAAAGGGTTGGATAAGTCCCAAAACGAGACCACCATATATGGGGGGTAGTGGTCTATATTCCCAATATATGGAAAGTCTGAAAAACCTGTGGATAACTTTTTCGAGTTGGGGATAACTCATCCGTAAACTATCCACAGTTGTAAATTTTGATGGAACAAGGATCAACCAGAGATTTAGGGGGGAGCGCGCGTGAGTCACCCACGGGTGGGGCTGCATTCCTTTTATCCACACTATCCACACTTACTACTACTATTACGATTCCATATAAATATCTATTATTACCTTGAATCTGTTATGTGTATCTTGTACAATGCGTCTGTAAATCCGTTCCCTACACTTAGCCAACCTTGGGAGGTTGCCATGGATATGATCAAAGTTTCAGCCAACTCCCGTACCTCTGCAGTCGCTGGGGCAATCGCGGGCGTCGTCCGCGAACATAAACGGGCGGAAGTGCAAGCCATTGGAGCTGGCGCAGTGAACCAGGCGTTGAAGGCGTTGGTGCTTGCGACCGGATATCTCAAGATCGACGGCATTGATGTCGTCTGCATTCCCGAATTCGTGGATGTGGAGATCGAAGACAAAGTCCGCACGGCCATTAAGATGGTGATCGAACCTCGCTAGATGCTGAGCTGGAAGTTCTGGAAAAGGACTTCCGATGTCCAGATTTGTAGACAGTTGCATACAGGGTGGCGTATAATCCTGCGTGGATGTTTCGCTTCATACTTAATGTGAAGCAAACTCCACGATTTATTTTTCTCACCTATGACAAACTGGAAGATCTTTCCGCGATTCTTATTGTTCATCTCCCTGATGCTGGGTCTGTTGGCAGGGATGACTTCACCTGTTACCAAAAAGCAGACCGTCAGCGCTGCTCCATTGAGCGCCAGCCTGCGAGATGTGGTCATCAGCGAAGTTGCCTGGGGCGGAACAGCGGCAAGCGCAAACGACGAGTGGGTTGAGCTGCATAACACCACGAACTCGGCGATCTCTCTGACCGGCTGGACCCTGATCTCTAGCGACACTACTCCCAGCCTTTCATTGAACGGTACCATCCCAGCCAATGGTTATTATCTGATCGAATGCAGTACCGATAACAACACCATATCCAATATGGCTGCGGATTTTCTCATTACAGGCACATGCTCTTCCAATTTTAGTAATTCCGGCGAAGTATTGACCCTGAGAGATAATCTATCCAACGAGATCGATACTGCCAACTCAGGAAGTTCTTCGTGGTACGCCGGCTCAGGTTCTCCAGATTACTTCAGCATGGAACGGGTGGATTTCAACGCAGACAACGCTTCTGCATGGGTATCCAATAATGGGATCACGAGGAATGGTTTGGATGCGAGCAGCAATCCCATCAACGGTACACCACGAAACTCTCAGATCGACCTTTCTCTTTCGTTAAAGACGAAGTCCATAAGCGGCATTACGCCTCCTTTTAATGTCACCTATACCCTGATCCTCACCAATCTTGGCTTTGGCACCGCCACCGCGATAGATATTACGGATAACTTCCCCTCACTGGCAGGTTCAGGTGTGACGTATTCATCACATGCTGCCAGCTCAGGTACATATAACAACGGTACGGGCGTATGGTCGGTGCCTTCGCTCGCATACGGTTCGAGCGCGACTTTAGACATCACCGTGGCAACTACTGCCGCTTCACTGGTCACTTACTCTGCCCAGATCACAGCCAGCGGACAGTCTGACCCTGTAACTTCCAATAACAGTGACACCACCAAGATCGGTTTGCCACTCCTGAACATCTCCAATCTTGTCAGCAACCCGACACCCAACATTGGCTCCAATGTTGTCTTTACACTTTCAGTGACCAATCCCTCTGCCACTATATCCGCATCCAATGTTCTGGTGGATGCGCTTCTTCCCAGCGGGTTGACCTATGTTTCAGACAACAGCGGCGGATCTTATAACGGCACCACCGGGCTTTGGAATATTGGTAATCTGGCAATCGGCGGCAGTGCAACGATCAGCATCACCGCTACGGTCTCATCCAATGGTGTGAAGAACTTCGTGGTTGACGTATCATCGATCGAATTTGCCAATAACTCAGCTACAAGCACGGTCAATCCCTTCGGCGGATTATCTGACCTCAGCCTCATACAGACCCTGACCAAGAGCCCCACGGCAGTCGGTCAGGTGATCTTTACATTGACGATCACCAACTCAGGTCCGTACGATGCTACCAATGTGGAAGTGAGAGATCTGCTTCCATCTGGTGTGACCTATGTTTCTGATAACGGCGGCGGTTTTTACAATCGCACCACTGGCATCTGGTCTGTGGGAACCCTGCCTACTGCCAGCCCGACAAAGACCCTGACTATTACCGCCAGGGTAAATCCCAGCGGAACCATGACCAACGCTGCGGAAGTTTGGAAGTCAGATCAAACCGATTCCGACTCCACCCCGGGAAATTCATCCACCACTGAAGATGACGACGCCAGCGTTGAGATCAAGATAAGCGACTTGAGCGTATCAGAGACAGTTGATATTTCTGGAGTTAACGCGGTATTCACCGTCAGGGTAAGCAATGCCGGTCCAGACGGCGCGACCGGCGTGGTCGTAAAGACCATGCTGCCCGATCTAACATCCGCCTATACCTTTGTTTCTTATGGCAGTACCCAGGGAAGTTATACAGCGTCTTCAGGTGAATGGAATGTTGGATCGTTGGCAAATGGGGCTTCCGCCACCCTGACCATCACCACCACCATGTCCAGCTCTCTTATTGTGAATTGGGTTGAAGTGAAATCTTCTGATCAGGTGGACCCCGACTCTGTCCCAAATAACAACTCACGCACCGAAGACGATGACTCGAGCGCCCCGTCTGCCGATCTGTCTGTGACACAGACAGCCAGTAACCTGAACCCGGATATTAATACGAATGTCGTGCTCACGATCACGGTGACCAACGCTGGCGCAGCAGGGACGACCAATGTTCAGGTCCGCGACATGCTTCCAATCGGGTTGACCTATGTATCGTACACCAGCACCGCTGGTACCTCATATTCCAACTCCACAGGGATCTGGACCGTCGGTTCATTGGCGAACGGTCAAAGCAAGGTGTTGAACATCACTACAAAGGTGTCTACTTACGGCATCCTTACCAATTGGGCAGAAGTGTGGCAGTCCGATGAATCTGACCCGGATTCAAACCCCAGAAATAACTCTACGATCGAAGATGACGACGCCAGTGTCACCATCACCTCGTACCGATCGATCATTATCAACGAAATTGCATGGTCGGGTACCGCCTCGAGCGCAGAAGACGAATGGCTAGAACTTTACAACCCAAGCAGCGTTGCGATTAATGTGACCGGCTGGACTTTGAAGTCTGCATCGGGCTCACTCAATATCACCCTCTCAGGCACGGTCAATGCCGGCGGATACTTCCTTCTGGAACGTGGAGATAACACCACCATTTCCGATACCGCAGCCGACCAGATCTATAGCGGCACGGGCTCTGGTCCGCTTTCAGACGGCGGTGAAGTACTCACCTTGCGTGACGGCTCTGGCAATTTTATTGACACTGCTAATAATGAAGGATCCACGAGTGCTTCCAATCCCTGGCCCAAGGGGTTGGCTACTTCGAACCACAATTCAATGGAACGCGTAGGCACATCCACTGAGCTCGATAAGAACTGGGTATCCAATCTTGGCAACCCAAAGAACGGATTGGATGCAGACAATGGCTTCATATATGGAACCCCGCGCCGTGCCAATTCAGTTGGGACTGCTGTCGCCCCTACCCCCACCCTCACTCGTCCGGGCGGAACTTCACTCGCGGGTCGTCCCATCATCAATGAGTTTCTCGTCCGCCCCGGCTTTGACTGGAATCAAGACGGCAAAGTGGATGTCTATGACGAGTTCATCGAGATCAAAAACATCGGCAACGCGGATATCAGCATTAGCGGTTGGAAGTTGGAAATTGAATCGGGGCGCGGCTCAGGAACATTTGCCCTGCCCGCTCAAACATTGAAGGTTGGGCAACGCCTAATCTTTTACGCCTTGCAATCCAATCTGCTATTAAGCGATGGCGGTGACACCATCCGCCTCATCAGTTCCAATGGCGAGATATTCGACGCCTACACCTATGGCATCGCCAAGGTTGAAGATGAAACCGTCTGCCGCCTGCCCGATGGCAACGGATCCTGGTACGAAGATTGCATCCCCACCCCAAACTTCTCCAACTCGCGCGAAGGGACAGTCCCCTCCATGCCGGGCGAAGGATTTGAATCGCCGGTTTGTGAACTGCCCGATACCCTGCCTGCGGATTTCCTCTTCGCTGAATGCAGGGGGTACGGTTCCAACATGTGGCGTGCCTTCTATTGGGATGTCCTGGGTTGGCAGGGTTCCCAATATATTGGGAACACAAGCAGGTGGGAATCGTTTGTTGAGTAAAATATAGACCCTAAAGATTTCAAAAGTCTTTAGGGTCTAACTTTATAAAAGGACAACTCATGGAATCATTTTTTTCCTTCCTCGAAAAACGAGTCGACGACTCCTCCTCCCTCCTTTGTGTCGGGCTTGACCCGCACATTCCCGACCTCAAGGAACCGACCGCCGCGTCAGCCCTCGACTTCTGCTTGAATCTCATCAAGCAGACAGCCCCCTACGCAGCGGCATTCAAACCCAACGCCGCTTTCTTTGAAGTCTTTGGCGCCGATGGATGGACCGCCCTCAAACAGGTCATTGATGCCATCAATGAAGAGTCAAACCGCATGGGCTCCCGCATCCCGATCATTCTGGATGCGAAACGGGGCGATATTGCATCCACTGCCGATGCCTACGCCCAATCTGCTTTTGATCATCTCGGAGCAGACTGCATCACGCTCAACCCCTATCTTGGCAGGGACTCTGTCGAGCCGTTCATCAAGAATTCGGAAAAGGGCGTATTTTTACTTTGTAAAACATCCAACGCCGGGTCGATGGATTTGCAGAACCTGTTGATACATTCAACGGATGCAGATGCTCCCATGCCCTTGTTTATTTATGTCGCCAGGCTCGCTCAGCAATGGAACGAAAAAAATAATATCGGTCTGGTCGTCGGCGCCACTCATCCGCAGATCATGGAAACGATCCGCGCCGCTGTTCCCGATCTGTGGTTTCTTTCTCCAGGCGTTGGCGCTCAAGGCGGCGAGTTGGAACAGGCGCTAAAAGCCGGCATGCGAAAAGATGGCAAAGGCATCCTGCTTCCGGTTTCGCGCTCCATTGCCCGCGCCGCCGACCCCCGTCGAGCCGCCGCAGAACTGCGCGATGAGATCATCTACCTCAAAAGACAGCTTCAGAAATAAACTACTCAATAAAGGACCAAACACATGACACAACTTGCCCCTCATCTTTCATCGTTGGCAGATGCCCTGCTTGAAGCTGGCTGTATCAAGTTCGGCGAGTTCACCCTCAAGTCCGGACTCAAATCTCCCATCTATATTGACCTGCGGCAGATCATCACCTATCCCAAATTATTGGAACAGATCGGCGCTTCTTATTTGCCGTTGCTTAAGCAGTTGAGTTTCGACCGTATCGCGGGACTGCCGTATGCGGCTATTCCGATCGCAACAGCGGTCTCTTTGCAGGGAAACTACCCCATGATCTATCCGCGCAAGGAAGTGAAGACCTACGGCACGAAAGCAGAGATCGAGGGCGAATATCATGCCGATGAGACGGTTGTAGTGATTGACGACCTCGCCACCACCGGCGGAAGCAAATTTGAAGCCATAGAAAAATTAACCGCGGTCGGTTTGAAAGTGAAGGATGTGGTCGTGCTGGTGGATCGTCAATCAGGCGCAAAGGAATCCCTCGCGCAGGCAGGCTACTCCATGTACGCAGTGCTGACCATCACTCAATTGTTGGAGCATTGGGAAGGCAATGGGAAAGTTCCAAAAGAAAAGATCGAAGAGACAAGAAAGTTCCTGAAAGAATCAGTATCGTGACCCTCTCGATGTATAAATATCTCCGCCCATATCTCTTTGGTCTCGACCCTGAAGTCGCTCACGCCCGCACGCTTCAGGCTCTGCGCTTTGCAGGTGATTTTTCTGCGGCGAGAAATTTACTCTCATTCATTTATCGGGCTCCCTCAAAACCAGTGGAAGTTTTTGGTCTCAAGTTCAAGAACCCGATCGGTCTGGCGGCAGGATATGACAAGGACGGCACCGCCGTTCGCGGACTTTCCGCCCTAGGATTCGGTCACGTGGAAATTGGAACGGTCACACCCAACCCGCAGCCTGGGAATCCGTCCCCGAGGGTTTTCCGCCTTTTGGAAGATGAAGCCGTCATCAATCGCATGGGATTTCCATCACGCGGCACAGAGTTCATGCAAATGAGATTGAACCCGGCGCTCCGTATGAGTTTTGTGGAACGGATCCTCGGCTACGATCCTCGTCCACGCGGATTTTCCCGTCTGTCTGATTCCATGCTGGGCATCAACCTTGGCAAGAACAAGAATACTCCCAACGAAGAAGCCGTGCTCGATTATCTGACTCTCCTGCAAAACTTTGCCCCCTATGCCGATTACCTCACCATCAACGTCAGTTCTCCCAACACGGTCGGACTTCGTGAATTGCAGGGACGAGCTGCGTTGGAAAGTCTGCTCACTCACTTGCACGATCAGCGCAAACTTGAAGAGAAACGCCACGAGAAGCATATCCCCATCCTTGTGAAATTATCGCCAGATATGACAGTCGCTGAATTGGATGATGCCATCGAAGCCATCTTGAACGCAAAGATGGACGGCATCATCGTCACCAACACCACCTTGAGCCGCGAAGGATTACGGTCCAGTCTGAAAGGAGAGACAGGCGGCTTGAGCGGCAGCCCGCTGACCGTTAAGAGCGAAGCGGTCCTTCATCAGACTTTGAAGCATGTGAACGGCGCAGTCCCGATCGTGAGCGTGGGCGGCATTATGAGTCCAGAAGATGCAAAACGCCGCCTCGATATGGGGGCGGCGCTGGTGCAGGTCTATACCGGGTTGATCTATCGCGGGCCGGGTCTGGTGAAGGATATCTTAAGACATATATAGCCCGCCTGAAGACTCCATCCAATCCGCGATCTTTTCGGTGGCGGCTTCGATGTTGTTGTCGGATACATCCAACACTAGCATGGGCAGAATTGATTCGCTGGCAAGTTTGCGGATCAATTTTTGTTCTTCCACAAAAAGATTCAGGTCGTTGTATTGCGAAGGATTGCCCGATACCTTGAGTCTTTCGGCGCGGGCGGCTTCAAAGGATTCCGGCGAGCGGGTCAGCAACACAAGCCGGAAGTTTAGCGGAAGCAAGCGCTCCTCGAGCCAGCGGAAATCATAATCCTTGTTGTAGGTGTTGAGTTGATACATGCGTGTGGAAAGGTGGAAGCGGTCCACGATCCACGAGTAATAGCGCTGGAGCTCAAAGAGCCTCACCCATGTGGCGTAGGTTTCCATCGCGAGCGATTCCTCCTGCGGCTCAAAATTGATCAGCCCGCGCCCCCACGGAAAATTGGTGAAAGCGCACCACTCGCCCGAAACAAGCGGCGAATGATACTTGTACTTGCGCGGACCCACCACCCGTGGGTGCTCGTTAAGCGCAAAAGCAATGTCTGTTTTGAAGGTCAGGCGCGTGCCTTCGAGGATGATCTTGGGGGTTAGTTTGGACATGCGCAAATTATATGACAATCTTGAATTTATTTATGCCAATGAAACTCTAATGAGATTCTGAAATGATTCAACCCCATAGTTGTGGTATATTCCCGA
Source organism: Anaerolineales bacterium (assembly GCA_017985935.1). Taxonomy (GTDB): domain Bacteria; phylum Chloroflexota; class Anaerolineae; order Anaerolineales; family Villigracilaceae; genus Villigracilis. The sequence continues at coordinate 11,276 of JAGNWT010000033.1, forward strand.
ACTACAGGTAACCTTATGGAAGATAAAATCACAATCATCGAAGGACCGCCCCCCATTTTTGAGCATGTCAATGACGGATGGGCTTTGGGCTTGAACGAGAGCCCCAGTCTCTATGTACCGGCTCTTACGCGCCTGCGCACCTTTAATGGTCCCGCGCTGGTCGAAAGATGCTACAACGCCTGGCACAATAAATCATCGATCCACCTTCATTATCGCAACGAAACCGGGCTGGAAGAAAAAGCCCCGATTCTCGCCGCCCGCAATGTGGAAACTCCCGAGGGGCACATGCTTCTCCTTTGGGTCTATCTCGACAGCGAAGGCGTGGAATATGAAGTGGATGCCGGTGACGACGACCAGGCAGACGATTACCCCGACTCCTAGAATTTTCTAAAAATGACAGTCACCTTCAAGCAGAGGGTGACTGTCATTTTTATTTGTGAGGATGAAATGAAAACGCTTCTTTCTTCGACCCAGGCTGGCTCTGTGATTCTGACGCTGAATCGACCCGAACGCGCCAACTCCTTTAACTTTGAGATGATCAACGAATTGCGAAATGCCCTCACTGCAGCAGAAGCAGATCCACAGGTGCGTTGTGTGGTCATCACGGGCGGAGGAAAGGTCTTCAGCGCCGGTCAGGACATCACCGAAATGAAGCAGGGTGAAAAGATCTCCTACCGTGAGCATTTGGAAAGGACCTATAACCCGTTGATCTTGCAGATCCGCAGCATGGGCAAGCCGGTCATCGCCGCAGTTAACGGACCGTGCGCGGGCGCAGCTTTTGGCGTGGCGCTGGCTTGTGACCTGCGAATTGCCAGATCCACTGCCTACTTTGTGGTGGGATTTAGCGGCATTGCGCTTGCGCCTGACTCGGGTGTTTCGCTCTTCCTGCCGAAATATATTGGGCTCGGGCGTGCGCAGGAATACTTCTATTCCAACAAACCAATCACGGCAAAACAGGCTTTGGAATGGGGCATGGTCAATCAGGTGGGCGGATTCAACTTTGATGCGCTGGTCAGGCAGGTTGCGGGTGAACTGGCGTCGGGTCCGCGTGAAGCGTTTGCGGCAGGAAAAAAGGCTTTTAATCATGCCATCCTTCCTAACCTGGAGGATTCTCTGCGTTATGAAGGAATCCTACAAGAGGAAGCCGGAAAAACTGCCGAACACCACGAAGGCGTTTCCGCTTTTTTGGCGAAAAGGAAGCCAAAATTCTAAAACGCTCAAAAATCATCAACGGTAATCAAAAAGTTGTTGATTTTTGTCATATTGACTTCAACCTGATTCTCGTGTAAAGTTTGGGGGTACTTGCGATTTATTGGATACCAAAATACATATGGCTCAATGCTTTGACATAATTTGTGCTTAAAGCGGGCATCCCTGTCTGGGGTGCCCGCTTATATTTTCTACAAACATTTTTTATTAGGAGAACAACATGTCAGGACAGATCAATGCGTTTGAAATGGCACAGAAGCAGTTCGATGGTGTTGCCAAACAATTGAAGCTCGATCCCGGTGTGGCCGAAGTTTTACGTTGGCCGATGCGCGAATATTCCTTCCGCATTCCCGTGCGTTTGGACGACGGCTCATTGCGCGTCTTCCAGGGCTTCCGCGTTCAACACAACGATGCACGCGGTCCCAATAAGGGCGGCATCCGCTTCGCAGCGAACGAGACCATGGACACCGTCCGCGCTCTCGCTACCTGGATGACCTGGAAGTGCGCCGTGGCGGACATCCCCCTCGGCGGCGGTAAGGGCGGCATCATTGTCGATCCCTCCACCCTCACTGTGAACGAAAAAGAAGAAATGTGCCGCGGTTGGGTGCGCGCCATGTGGAAGAATATTGGTCCGCGCAATGACGTGCCCGCTCCGGATATTGGCACCACTCCTCAAATGATGGGCTGGATGATGGACGAATATTCACGCCTCGTCGGTCAATACACCCCCGGTGTTTTCACCGGCAAACCCCTCGGCGGCGGCGGTTCACTCGGACGCACCGAAGCCACCGGCTACGGTGTGATCTACACTGTGCGCGAAGCGATGAAGCACCTCAACATTGACGGCAAGAATTCCGTTGCGGCTATTCAAGGCTTCGGCAATGTGTCTCAGTACGCGGCTGTCGGTTTTGTTGAAATGCTCGGTGGACAGGTTGCCTGCGTTTCCTGCTGGGATCGCCACGAGAAGAAGTCCTTCACTTACAGCAAGAAAGGTGGCGTTGACCCGCGCTTCCTGCTCACGATCGTGGATGAATACGGAACGATCGACAAGAAGAAGGCTCAGGATGCCGGTTACACCGTCGAAGACGGCGATGCCTGGATCTCCAAGGAAGCCAATGTGTTGATCCCCGCTGCTCTCGAAGGACAGGTCACTGCTGATACCGTTGGCAAGATGTCCAAGAACGTGAAGATCGTTGCTGAAGGCGCCAATGGACCCTGCACCCCTGAAGCAGACGAATACTTCAAGAAGAACGGCATCTTCAACATCCCCGACTTCCTTTGCAACGCCGGCGGCGTGACCACTTCCTACTTTGAACAGGTTCAGAACGACATGAACTTCTACTGGAGCAAGGACGAGGTTTTGGGCAGACTCGATGAGAAGATGACCTCTGCCTTCAACAGCGTTGTTGACCGCAGCGAGAAGGAAAAGGTCTACATGCGCGATGCGGCTTACATGGTCGCCATTGACCGTGTGGTACAGGCCATGCACCTGCGCGGCTGGTTGACCGGAAATTCGTAATTCGATATTCGGTAAATAGATATGAGAAAAGAGGACTTGCCCCTGGGTGAGTCCTCTTTTTTGATGTACGCTTCGGAACAACCATGAAGTTGATCCTCTTCTCTCAAAGAGAATCCAACCCGCGTACATTTTGATACAATCGCCGCATCACTTTTGCTATTCCCTACTCCCTATTCACGAGGTACTTTATGTCCAAGCAAACTTTCAAATGGGATGATCCATTCCTTCTCAACGACCAACTCACAGACGAAGAACGCATGGTTCGCGATACGGCACGCAAATATTGCCAGGATAAACTGATGCCGCGCATCCTGGATGCGAATCGGAACGAAACTTTTGACCGTACGATCATGGATGAGATGGGCAGTCTGGGTCTTTTGGGTTCCACTATCCCTGAAGTTTACGGCGGCGCGGAGTTGAGCTATGTTTGCTATGGATTGATCGCCAGGGAAGTGGAACGCGTGGACAGCGGCTATCGTTCCGCCATGAGCGTGCAAAGTTCGCTGGTCATGCATCCCATTAATGCGTATGGGTCTGAGGAGCAGAAGAAAAAATACCTGCCAAAACTTGCCAGTGGAGAATGGGTCGGATGTTTTGGTTTGACCGAACCCAATCACGGCAGTGACCCCGGCAGCATGGAAACCCGAGCCAAAAAGGTGGATGGCGGCTGGATATTGCAAGGCAATAAAATGTGGATCACCAACTCACCCATCGCAGATGTTTTCATCATTTGGGCAAAGGTCTTTGGCGGCGCAGACCCTGATGGAGAGATCCGCGGTTTCATTCTAGAAAAAGGGATGAAGGGCTTGAGCGCCCCAAAGATCCACGGCAAGTTCAGCCTGCGCGCCAGTTCCACCGGCGAGATCGTCATGGAAGAGGTTTTTGTGCCGGATGAAAATATGCTCCCGAATGTGATGGGGCTTAAGGGTCCATTCGGATGTTTGAACAAGGCTCGATACGGAATTGCATGGGGCGCATTGGGCGCGGCGGAATTTTGCTGGCACGCGGCCAGGCAATACACCCTTGACCGTCCGCAGTTTGGGCGTCCGCTGGCGGCAAACCAGATCATTCAACTGAAACTGGCAAACATGATGACGGAGATCACGTTGGGGCTGCAGGGTGCGTTACGAGTCGGTCGCTTGATGGATGAAGACAAGTCCACGCCGGAAATGATCTCGCTCATCAAGCGCAATTCCTGCGGCAAGGCTTTGGAGATCGCACGCCATGCGCGGGACATGCATGGCGGCAACGGCATTTCTGACGAGTATCATGTCATTCGCCACGCGATGAATCTTGAAGCGGTGAATACTTACGAAGGCACGAACGACATTCATGCTCTGATCCTTGGCAGGGCGCAGACCGGGATACAGGCTTTCAGTTAAAAATAAAAGAGGATGCGAGCGCATCCTCTTTTTGATTCTTACCGATTTATTCCATATGCCCTTCGAGGCATACAACCCCATCCGGACCGACTTGCGCATCGTGAACTGTGCCTGCCGGCAGGTCAAGCCGGTCGCCGATAGTTAAGGTTACCTGCCTTTTTAGCAGGGGCAGCCCAAAGGTAATGCTTCCGCTCAAGACATAGATCACCTTGTTGTACCCATGCTTGTGCGCCGAGTAAACGTCGTGAGGTCCGTTCGACCATGTGTAGGATGAATATCCCTGCCCGTTCAATATCTTTACGAGCAGGTCTTCTGTTGGCGGGTTGGCTGCTTCCCATGGAGTGACTCGAAATCCGTTCATGGTGTCATTGAAATGGATGGGTTATTTTTCTGTTGGGTAACCTGCCGCCACCCACGCGGCGAATCCGCCGAGGATGGGCGTGACCTTCTGAAAACCGTTGTGTAGCATGACGAACGCCGCACGGGCGCTGGTATGTTCATTTTGTCAGGTACAGTAGGTGATGATCCAGATATTTTTATCCAACGGAATATTCATCGGGGTGGGATCGATCTCTGCCAGTGGAATGGATATGGCTCCGGCAATATGTTCCTGCGAATAGAACTCCGCGCTTCGCACATCGACGATGACGGCTTCTCCATTTTCAAGGGCTGCTTTCGCCTCTTCCAGAGTCACGCGCGGCACATCGTCTTCGGTGAGCGGAAGGTCTGCCTGCACCTGAGCTTGCGTCAGCGTGGGGATGCCCGCTTGTGGCTGGTCAGTTGTCGGCGGGGAAAGAGGCGCTGTCAAACTGCAGGCAATGCTGACGAGCAGGACGATCAAGATGATGGGGACAATTCTCTTCATCAAAGAAATCCTCTTAAAAAATTCCGCCGGAGTTTTTCTCCGACGGAATCATGAAACCTATAATTGGCAGTATCGTTCGACGCGCTTGCCGATGATGGCGAGGCTGTCTGCCCAGAATTTTTTGGTGCGGATGTTGATGCCGAAGCGGTCTGCGAGTTCGGCTGCGCGGTCTTCACCGGTGGAGGCGAGCAGGTCTTTGTAATCGGGGACGAAGTCTGCGCCGCGTTTTTTGTAGATGGCGTATAAACCTGTGGCAAAGAGCAAGCCGAATGCGTAAGGGTAGTTGTAGAATCCGCTGCTGTAGTAATGGGGTTTCCAGGTCCACATGAACTTTTGCAGGTAGCGTTCATCGAGACCGTCGCCGTAGGTGGCTTTTTGGGCGCGTTCCATAATATCGTTCAGGTCGTCGGCTGAAAGCTCAGATTGTGCGCGGCGTTCGAAGACTTCCTTCTCGAAGAGATAACGCGAATAAATATCCACGATCACGGCGGCGGCGTTGTTCATTTGCGCTTCGAGCACAGCCAACTCTTCCTGCGGATCGGTCACCTGTTTGAGTACCGCTTCGGTGACGATGGTCTCGCACATGATGGAGGCGGTCTCTGCGAGAGTCATCGGCGTGGATTGCTGCAGCTCGGTCTTGCCTGCCTGATAGGCGCATTCGTTGTGGAAGGCGTGCCCCAGCTCATGCGCCAGTGTGCTGACCTGATCGAAGGAGCCGTCGAAGTTGCTGAGGATGCGGCTTTCCTTGACCTGGGAGACTCCCATGCAAAACGCGCCGCCGCGTTTTCCTTCGCGCTGTTCGGCGTCGATCCAGTTGTTGTCGAAGGCACGTTGTGCGAATGCGCCAAGTTCGGGCGAAAATTGATTGAAGTTGCTGACGATGAAGTCTCGCGCTTCATCCCATGAATAGACTTTATCGGTCCTGCCCATCGGGGCAGAGATATCCCACCATGCGAGTTTTTCCTTGCCGATCAGCTTTGCTTTGTGCTTGAAATATTTTCTGAACATCGGGAAGGAATCTTTCATGGCGCCGAGCATCGCGTTGAGTGTGGCGCGGTCCATGCGGGCGAAGTCAATGGATGCGTGGATGGCGTCTTCACGTCCACGTTTTTTATCGAGAGTCAGCGCTTCACCTTTGACCCCGTTCATGCATGCCGCCAGAGTCTCCTGGACTTTCTCCCAGGCGATGTTCTCTGCTTCATATCCGCGACGGCGTGTGGGTTCGTCGGGATGCGAGCGCAGATTGATCAATGCGGGCATGGGCATTTTCTTCACTTGACCATCGAGTTCAAAATCAACGGTCATCTGGGAGGTTAATGTCCCCTGAAGTTTGGCGAAGGCATTGCCTCCGCTCAGGGTCAGTTCGGCGGCGAGAACTTCCTCCGCTTCGCTCATCAGGTATCTGGCTTGATCCACAGTTTCGTTGAGCGTGAACTCGTGAGACTTGGCGGATGTATTCGTCTTTGCGGCTTTTTTGACGGCGGCTTTTCCGAGCTTGCCAACCCATGCCTGGAACTTGGTGTTGAGAATGCTCGCCTGCACCGACATTTGCTCAAACTCAGACAGGGTGCGCATGGCGACTTTGTTGCGTGAGTCGGTGGTCACGAATGAATAGATGTAGGGTCCAATCGTGCCGGAGAGTTCGAAGAGTGCATTGAAGCGATCGACCGATTCTCCGAGCAGTTTGCCGAGTTTCTTCGGGTCGGTCTTTGCATCAGCCTTGCTGGCTTTTTTGAAGAACAACTCCATCTCATCCAACATGGATTTGTATTTCTTGATGGCGGCTTTAAATTCTTTCGATTCGAGTGAGGGATAAACGTTTTTCAGGTCCCATTGTGGTGCGGTTACAGTCATATTTTTCTCCTGAATAATGAGGTACTCGTAGTATACCAAAGGGTGTTTTTGACGGCGGGCTTTGATATGAGATTTGGGGATTTTATTTTTCAAAATGTGGAGTACAGTTAATGTGTAAACTGGAGGTTTTGTTATGAAACAAGATAAGTTCCTGACAGGTATTTTGCTCGGTATTGGAGGGTTGGTCGTGTTGGCATTGGTCCTGTTCTTCACACGGCAGGAAAAACGCGATTATATTGCAGACGATACGCCGGATGGTGTGGTCCATAACTATGTTCTGGCTGTTTTGAACAAGGATTACCAAAAAGCATATGGCTATCTGGCAGACCTTGATCACAAACCAACCTATGAGGACTTCCGGCAGTCCTTCTTTAATGGCATGGTCAACCCGGTGGATGCAGGCGTGGATATTGGAGCGGTAAATATCAATGCAGACGAAGCGGTCGTATCGCTTTCGATCTACTACGCCAGCAACGACCCGTTCTCCAGCCGTTATGCCAGTGAAGAACGTGCCCTTCTGGTAAAGCAGAACGGAAACTGGAAACTCAATTCCATGCCTTATAACTTTTGGGACTACAACTGGTATCAGGAACAATTCAAGCCGTAGGGTTTCAGATCGGGAGTGCAGACCCAAGTCTGTTTCTTTGTAAAAATGCGGACTCAAGACGCTCCAATAGACATGCAAGGACAATATTATGAAAACCATTAGAAGGCTTTATTTTTACCTGGTTGCCGCCATCAGCATTGAAGTGGTATTGTGGGGAACGATCGGACTGCTCCGTTCGATTTTGAGCGCAGACAAGATCGTGGAAAGTGCATCTGCTTTAGCGCAGGCGTTATCGCTGATTCTGGTCGGCGTGCCGATCTTTCTTGTGCATTGGGTTTGGGCTCAACGTGTTTCGGCAAAGGACGACGAAGAAAAGACTGCCAGTGTCCGCGCAATTTTTTTCTATGGAATTTTGCTCGGCACGCTCATTCCTGTTGTCCAAAATCTGCTGGCCCTGATCAATCGCATCTTTCTCGCAACTGCCAACTTATATACCTATCGCGCCGTCATTGGCGGTTCGCAGACATGGGTCGATAATCTCGTTGCCATCATCATCAACCTGTTGATCGCGGCTTACTTTTGGAATGTTCTGAACGCTGAATGGCGAACATTGTCAGAGACCGAAAACTTTGCAGAGATCCGCCGGCTCTACCGCTTTATCTGGATGCTGTATGGTCTGATCATGGTGGTCTATGGCGCGCAGCAGGCATTGGGTTACGCTTTTACATTATCAACTGAAGATGTACTGGGGGCGATCGGCCGAGAGACCGTGGTTAACGCGATCGCTTTGCTGGCGGTGGGTACACCGATCTGGTTTTACTCCTGGCGTGTCTTGCAGGACGTTTTGCCTGATACTGCTGAAAGGGAGTCTTACTTACGCCTCGGCATTCTCTATCTGCTGTCGCTCGGCGGCGTGATCACCGTCCTGTCTACGGGCGGAAGTTTGATCTACATGGTCCTGATGCATTTGCTTGGCGACGGAAAAAACTTTGCTGAGTTCCTGCAGGATATTGGTGGTCCCATTTCCATTGGTGTGCCGTTCGCGATCATTTGGGCTTACTACAGTAAGTGGCTGACCGAACAATTTTCATTCGATGAAGATGTTACCCGACGCGCAGGCAAGCAAAGATTGTATTCCTACATTCTTTCCTTCCTCGGTCTTGGCGCAACCTTCTTCGCGCTCACTGCCATGCTTTCCTTTGTAATTGACCTGACCACCACTCGCGCATTCTTAAGCTCCAGCGGATTTGGTTCCTCGCTCTCCAGTTCGCTGGCGGCTTTGGCTGTAGGGCTTCCGCTTTGGCTGACAACCTGGCGACCCTTGCAGGCAACTGCATTGGCAGACGGCGCTATCGGCGACCACGCGCGAAGGTCTGTGATCCGCAAAACATACCTGTATCTGGTTTTGTTCGCAGCCGTCATCGGCGGCATGATCTCTGGCGGGACTTTGATCTTCACGGTCATCAATTCCATGCTGGGCGGCGAGGTTAGTAATTTTACAAGTACCACGCTCAACTCTTTGCAAGTGCTGGTTCTGTTTGTTGTACTGTTGCTGTATCACCTATCTGCTTTGCGAAAGGATGGCGCGGCAAGTGCAGATGCTTTGGAGGCAAAACAGGAGGCGTTTCATTTGGTGGTGTTTGATCATGGCGATGGCAAATTTGTCGGAATGGTCAAGTCTGCTTTTGCAAAGCGCGCCCCAAAGGTGCCTGTAGCGGTGATCGCGCTCAAAGATGGAATCCCTGCCGACTTGAAGGCGGATGCGGTGATTTTGCCGGGCTCCCTCGCGGTGGATACACCTGCCAATGTTGAAGCGTGGATGCGCTCATTTAACGGGATTAGGCTCATCGTCCCGGATGATGCGGCGGGGCTTTACTGGATGAATGATCTTGGGCAGGCGGCTGAATCAGTGAAGTCACTGGCTGAGGGGCAGGAACTCCGCCCGCAATCTGCAGTAAAAGCCACCCCGGTATGGACGTATGTGGCTTATGTGTTTGCCGCACTGTTCGGATGTCAATTAGTGTTCATGCTGCTGACTTTTGTTGTCTCGATGGTTAGCGGCGGCTTCTGAGGTCGAGAATTTTTTTAATGATATACTTTCGAAAAAAATCACTGTGATTCGAGGGCGATAACCTATGAAAGTAACTGTTCTTCAAGAAAACCTTGCACGCGGTTTGAGTGTTGTTTCCCGCGCAGTTTCGCCGCGCAGTACCCTCCCTGTTTTATCCAACATTTTGATCGCCAGCGACGAAGGCCGTTTGCGCCTTTCTGCCACCAACCTTGAGTTGGGCATCACCTGTTGGATCGCGGCGCGCATTGATGAAGAAGGTTCAACCACGGTTCCCGCGCGCACATTCGCGGATCTGGTGAATACGCTGCCGGGTGATCAGGTGCAGTTGGCTTTGGATGTGAAGACCCAGAACTTGCATGTGAAGGGCGGCACTTCGAACAATGACATCAAGTGCATTGACGCGCAGGAGTTCCCTCCATTGCCTGTTCCTGAAATGGAAGGCGCTGTGCAGTTGAATGTGGCTGATTTCAAAGAGATGATCCAGCAGGTGGCGTTCGCAGCTTCGACCGATGAGTCGCGTCCTGTTTTGATGGGCGTGTTGCTGCATGTGGAAAAAGACAAGGTCACGATGGCTGCGGCGGATGGTTTCCGTCTTTCTGTTCGCAAGGCTCAACTTTCACAGGCTGTGTCTCAGCCGATCAACGTCATCATCCCTGCGCGCGCGTTGAATGAATTGGCGCGGGTTGCATCAGACGGCGAAGAGCCCATTTACATGGTGGTGCCAAAGAATCGCGGTCAGGTGTTGTTCCGCGTGAAGGATGTGGAAGTAGTCTCACAGTTGATCGACGGCACGTTCCCCGATTATCAGCAGATCATTCCGCGCAGCTACAAATCGCGCACGCTTGTTTCCACCGCGTCACTGCTCAAAGCTTGCAAGCAGGCAGAGATCTTTGCGCGCGAAGGTTCAAATGTTGCGCGTCTTGATATCAAACAATCCAATGGCGAGATGCAGCCAAGCGAAGTGGAGATTTCCGCGATCTCTGAAGAGACGGGCAAGAATGAAACCATTGTGGAAGCCACAGTGGACGGCGGCAGTGTCTTGATCGCCTTCAACGTGAAGTTCCTGCGCGAAGCATTGGAAGTTGTAAAGACTCCGAACGTGGCGCTTGAAACTTCTGCGGCAAATGCGCCGGGCGTGGTCAAGCCGGTGGGCGACGATAATTTCCTGCACGTTATCATGCCGATGCATTTGGGATAGTTCTACAGGTTGAAGCAAAAAACGCCAGACAAGAAATTGCCTGGCGTTTTTTTATCCTCGCTTATTAGAACATTTGTTCTATTTTATTTCCGCTTCAATCTTGAGCGATTCCTGTTCCCGTTTCGTCAGGCTGGATCTGAACCGGGAATCGTTTTGTCCACACGAGCCATGCGATGAACGCTGCCATGCCGATCCATGCTGTTGGTGCTGCAAGTGTTCCCCCGAACGCCATGTTGAATCCCGGCTTGAAAAATAATACCGGCAATCCTGCGATCGCATTGAACGATCCGTGTGCCAGTGCTGCAGCCCAGGGACTCTGTGTCGCAATATACATCCATGAAATGATCGTGCCGAGTAAAACGCACAGGATGATCATCATAAAAATACCTAGTATCGGATAACCTGGATAGTTATGTCCCTGTGCAATCGCTGGTGCGTGCCACACACCCCAAACGACTCCGCTGATCACCACAGCCTTCCATTGACCAAGCGGCATCAACTTGGGAAGCAGGAAACCTCTCCAGCCCAATTCTTCTCCCAGCGTAAACAGCATGTTGATGAAAGGTCCAAATGTAACAGCGAGCAGAGTCTGTGAAAGCACAATAACTTCTGCAGGAATTTCGCTTCCGCCCGTAGCCGATTCCATTGCGGTGCGGATCATTGTAAAGTCCATGTCAAATGTTGCTATACCAAACATCAAAGTGAAAGCTGTTGCCAGCAGGGTCAATGCGCTTGGCAAAAACCATGCCCAAAGATAGATGCGTTTATTTCCAAGTGTGTTCAAACGTAAACTGCTGAACGGCTGCTTTGCTATGAAGAGGGTCGTGACCACAGCTGCGATCCCCGGTCCCCACATTGCAACCGCCCAGAATGCCTGTGTTGAAAGCTGCCTGATGGCTGCGTCCATTTCTCCAAGTGCGAGTGGCACAAGAAATAGAATCCATGAAAATATAAAAGCGATTACCAGGAACCAAAGTATATTTTTTCTTTCCAACATTCTTTCTCCAGTTGTCGAGCTTTATTGAGGCATCGAACGGCGGCGTGTGACTTCGCGAGTCAACGGGCGCTTTGCGATGACATTGATCTTATTCGCGTTTTCCAGGATGTGCGTGGAAACGACCTCCCAGCCTTCCTGTCCCCATTCATTTAAAAGTTGTTCCAACTCGTCTGCTTTCACTCCAGTCCAGAACGATCCAACAGTTTGCACCCGATACTCCCACTGTTTGGTTTCTTCAGCCATTTCAAACTCCTTGTGCAGTTGTAGAAACTCAAGCGCTATTTTTTGTCAGAAGCCATTACAGAGGCGGTTTCCCTCTATGTTTCACGTGGAACCGCCTCTGGGTAATTCTTTGTTACGACTTCGTTTCGCCGCGATATAAAACGTATGAGTAGATCACCAGAAACAAACTGGATCCGATCAGCGGAACGAACATCAGCCAGAAGGCTGTCATACCTCCGAAGAATCCGCCGATGATTGCGAACACGCCTGATACCATGAAGAGAGTTGATCCCAATTGATGTGTCTTATCCCATACGCTATCGCTGGATAAAGTCCACGGGGTGCGGATGCCAATGAAGAAGTTGCGTTTGGCTTTTCTTAGCATTGACCCGATGGCGATGAACAGGATACCCATGAATGGCAGCATCGCTACGCTCATTTTGAAACCCTGATAGCCAAGGCTCCAGGCTAAGGTCAGTCCATGGATATATAGCATGAACGCCACGATCAGCACGATGAACCAATTGAAACTCTCGCGAAACTGCGCGATGTTCGCCTTGAGCGGGTCCATCGCAGGGACCAACAGAAACAGTACCAATAGTCCCGTTGTAATGATCGGCATCAGGAATACGCCCCAAAACTTGGGCATGTAACCATCCACTTGATCGTTGGTTCCCCAATGAGAAGCCATCTGGTCAGGTAGTTGATTCCATAAAACTATGCCTGCCAGTAAAGCCAGAGCGATCAATACAATTCCAATTGTTAGCGTGGTTTTTGTTGTCATTTTTACCTTCTTTATTGAGCCGTGTTTCATGTGAAACAGACGGTGGATTATTTTTCTTTTGGCAGATTGTTCTGCGCCAGTGAGACCATTCCGCTCATGCCTCCCAGATTCATCGAATCCACTGCGGAGGAAGGCACGATCACCAGCGCGCCTTTTTCTTTCAAGCCTTCAAATAACATGTTCATCGCGCGCAAGTGCAGTGCGGTCGGGTTGTTGACATAGGCTTTTGATGCCTCTGCAAAGGAAGCTGCGATCTGTTGTTCGGATTCGCCCAAGATCACACGAGACTGCCGCTCGCGTTCAGCCTGAGCCTGACGGGACATTGCGTTCTCAAGGTCGGGTGGAATGATCACATCACGGATCTCAACAGATTGCACAGTCACACCCCAGGGAGTTGTGCGCTCGTCAATGATTTTTTGCAAATCTGCGTCCATCTTTCCACGACCCACAAGAATATCCGCCAGTGTCATCTGACCGATGATCTCACGCAAAGCTGTCTGCGCGGCCCAAGCGATCGCGGTGTTGTAATCGGTCACTTCGAGTGCCGCTTTCTCTGCATCCCAGACGACCCAGAACAGGACGGCGTCCACATCGACAGGCACGGTATCTTTTGTGAGCGTCTTTTCAGCTGAGAACGAGGTAACTGCCACGCGGTGATCTATCCACATTACGGCAGTGTCAACGATCGGGATAAGCCAGAACACCCCGGGACCTTTTAGTCCATTGAATTTTCCCAGCCGAAGGACAACGACCTTCTCCCATTGTGATGCAACTTTGACTGCAAATAAGAAGTAACTTCCAATCACGGTCCAACCCAGTACCCACCCCCCAAGTACCATATCGTCATATCTTCCATCGCCCGCAATTGCGCCAGCAATGCCGATCAAAAGGAATATTGCAAACAATGTTCCGGCGACTGGTGAAATATGCTGGTCATCTTTTTTGTTTTGGATTAATGACTTGAAAACTTTTGTATTCATTTGTGTATTCTCCTGTCGATCACTGTTTAACTTGCTTGTCATTCGTTTCTTTGTTTATCTTTAAACTATATTTGATCTTTTGATTGATTTCTGTTTCTGAGAATCCCAGCCGGAATGCTTCTTCAATGAATCTTTGTGTAAGCGCCGTAAGGGACTCATCTCTGAGTTTTTCGCTGACCTCAGGCGGCGGTATCTCTGAAATATAGGTTCCTCGTCCTTGTTGCGTGGAGATGATCCTCGCCTCATCCAGTATGCGATAGGCTCGCGCTACGGTGTTGAAGTTGACACGTATTTCCTGCGCGAGCGCCCGAACCGTGGGTAGTTGGTCTCCAGGCTTGAGGACTTGATTCATCACCTGACTTTGAATTTGATTGACGATCTGTGTATAGATGGGCAGTCCAGAATGAAAGTCTAAAAGAAGGGTTAGTTTTTTCTCTGTCATATATTATCCTTCATATTGTACTAATTGTATCATTGTAATAATTGTATTCTTTAAGCGTTTTTTGTCAAGAGGGGAGTTTTTCACTTGGAACCAACTCCCTACCGAATTGTTGCCCGGCTTACATCGCAGTCGCAGATCAAGATGCTGTCGCCCGCTCGCATCCTTTTATGATTTAAAGATAATCCGCATGGTAGAATTTATGCAGTGCTGTTTGATTTGTAAAAATACAAATTTGTGCACTCAAAAAAATTTCAAAAGCAGAATCTGCTTTTAATTCAAGGAGTAGAAGAAATGGAATCGAAGACCGGAACTTGGACAGAGAAAAAAGGTTTAGCCCAAATGTTAAAAGGCGGCGTCATCATGGATGTGGTGAACGCTGAACAGGCAAAGATCGCTGAAGAAGCTGGCGCGTGTGCTGTCATGGCGCTGGAGCGTGTGCCCGCTGATATCCGCGCGGACGGCGGCGTGGCCCGCATGTCTGACCCGGATATGATCTTGAAGATCATGGATGCGGTTAGCATCCCGGTAATGGCGAAGTGCCGCATTGGTCATTTCGTTGAAGCGCAGATTTTGGAAGCCCTTGGTATTGATTACATCGACGAGTCTGAAGTGCTCACCCCTGCTGATGAGGAGCATCACATTTTGAAGCACGACTTCAAGGTGCCTTTTGTTTGTGGCTGCCGCAATATTGGCGAAGCTTTGCGCCGCATTGGTGAAGGCGCAGCGATGATCCGCACAAAAGGTGAAGCAGGAACCGGTGATGTGGTTGAAGCGGTGCGTCATGCGCGCAGTGTGATGGGCTCGATCCGTCAGTTGCAGACCATGGGCGATGAAGAATTGATGGCTTTCGCAAAGAATAACGGCGCTCCCTACGAACTCATGAAGGAAACTAAAAAACTCGGACGCATGCCGGTTGTGAATTTCGCAGCCGGTGGAGTTGCAACCCCCGCTGATGCAGCGTTGATGATGCAGCTTGGCGTGGACGGCGTGTTTGTCGGCTCGGGTATTTTCAAGAGCGGTGACCCTGCTCGCCGCGCGGCTGCGATCGTCAAGTCGGTCACCCATTACCAAGACGCCTCCATTCTCATGGAAGTGAGCAAGAATCTTGGCGAAGCGATGGTTGGACGAAATGTATCTGTCATGCCAGACGCCGAGAAACTTGCCAGCCGCGGCTGGTAACTTTTCTCGGTCTTTGAAGGGGCGGGGCTGGTCCCCGCTCTATTTTTACAGTCATATACCGGGACAGCATTTGATCGTCCCGCACGGAAATTGAAAATGAAAATTGGAGTCCTTGCCTTACAAGGCGATTTTGCAGAACATATCTCCATGCTCAAACAACTTGGCGTGGATGCAGTTGACGTCCGTTTGCCGAAGCACCTGGATGGATTGAATGGATTGATCATTCCCGGCGGCGAATCCACTACGATCGGCAAGCTTGCGGTAGCGTATGGATTGATGGAACCTCTGAAGAACTTTGGAAAAAGTCATGCCATCTGGGGCACCTGCGCCGGTGCGATCTTTTTATCCAAAGATGCCAACTCAGATCAGCCTTTGCTTGGGTTGATGGATATCAAGGTCCGGCGCAACGCTTTTGGCCGCCAGGTTGATTCTTTCGAGACAGACCTGGAGATCGATGAGTTGATGAAAGCCACCGGTACGGAACATGCGTATCATGCAGTCTTCATTCGCGCTCCGATTATCGAATCGGTACACGGATCTGCGCGCGTGCTCTCTGCACTTGAAGACGGTCGAATCGTTGCCGCTCAAGAAGGGCGACTGCTCGCAACATCCTTTCACCCCGAGTTGACGAGCGATACGCGCTTCCATGAATATTTTATTTCTCTCGCTTCGTAAACTGGACGCACCACCTATTGAGGGCAGCCCACTGGGTTGCCTTTTTAGAAGATTATGACTGTTCGTCCGCTAGACATTCTGGACATCCCAACGATCGCGCGGTATCGCAATGATGTGCTTACGCTCGATAATTCCCGCGCGCTCACACGCGGACATCCGCTGGGCGCCATGGGATTGCTTGCCTATGTCAACCCGGCCCGGCATATCTATGCGGCGATCGCCAACGGAGCGGGAGACTCTTTGTTGGGCGGCATTATTCACACCCGCGGAGATTCCTACGCAAAGTTGTTATATCTTGCGCCTGGCTCAAGGCTCGAGCATCCCGAACTGCCAGCGTTGATCGAGCACCTCTCGACCGAAGCTGGTAATTGGCAGGCCTTTCATGTGCTGGCAGAAGTGGATGAGGCAAGTGACGCTTATTCCGCGTTGCGCATGGCTGGCTTCTCCGTTTATGCGTGGCAGAGAATGTGGAACATGAGTCACATTCAGAAAACGGATGCAGGTCTAAGGTCAGGTTGGAAGCGAGTGCGGTCGGTGGATTTGCCCGCTGTGCAGAGCCTGCATTATCAGATCGTCCCGCAGTTGTTGCATCCTGTCGAACCTGCCCCCTATCGCGAGACCGGGTATGTCTGGTCTGAAAGCATGAAATGCTACACAGGCATCAACTCTGGCGCATACGGCGTTGTGCTGACCCCGCTTGTTCATCCGGAAGAAACACGCGTTGGTCAAAAACTTGAAGAGCTGGTAAGTAAATTACCCGAACGAAACGGCAGACCGGTATATTTTTGTGTCCGTTCTTATCAAACCTGGTTGGAGCCCGTGTTGGAAGACCTCGGCGCTACGGTCGCTCCGCGCCACGCGATGATGGTGAAACACCTCGCGCACCTTATAAAAGCTGAGCAGCCTGCGCGCGCGGTACCTTCGAGCGTAAGCGCGCTGACCTCACGGATAAGCAGAATGGATGCAGATGAATAATTGGGTTGATTACGATAACGGAAGAAGTATCGGCACCTCCGGCGCGGAAGGTGGCGTGATCCTTCGCGATGAAGAGCATAAAAATGGCGCGCGCATTACGCTCAAGCGTGGAAGCAATTACATCTCTGTTTCCTGCAATATTTACGGGCGCATGGATCACACGCGTTTCTTTGGCACGCTCAACGAAGCCCAACGCGAATACATTTCGATGCGGGCTGCGTTGGCTGAAATGATCGAAACGACCCTTACGCCCGAAGCGAAAGATATCAAAGTGTGGGAAGCGATATCGCAATTTGTCAGGCGGTTCCCATAATGCTTGAAGCACTCATCTTTGATTTCGATGGCTTGGTCCTGGATACTGAAACCCCCGAAGTGCTGGTCTGGCAATCCATCTATCGTGAACACGGATTTGAACTTCCCGTTGAGGAATGGGAGAAGACCGTCGGCGGATTCGGACTCTCGAACTTTGATGCAGCCAAACATCTTGCGCTTCTTTCTTCGGGGCGGCTGGACTCTGTTTCTTTGAGATCGCAATACCGAAAAGAAGCCGATGCCATCATCCATGCCAGCCCGGTTTTGCCGGGTGTGGTCAGTATGATCGAAGAAGCCAAACGCGAAGGTTTGAAGGTTGCCATTGGGTCAAGCTCTCCGCATTCATGGGTGGATGCGCATGTCAGTCGATTGGGGATCATGAACTACTTTGACCATATCGTCTGTCAGGATGATGTGATGCCGGGAAGAACAAAACCCCACCCGGATATCTTCTTGAAGGTGCTGGATCAATTAGCAGTTAAGAAAGATGCGGCTGTCATTTTTGAGGATTCTCTAAATGGGGTGCTCGCGGCCCGGCGCGCAGGGATCTTCGTGGTCGCGGTTCCCAATCCGCTCACCGCAAAGATGGGCGTGACTGGCGATATGACCGTTCCGTCGCTGTCCGGGCTTTCCCTGCAGGCGCTGTCGGAAAGTGTTTTCAAGGCGAAGAATGACCACGGTTCGTAGAAATATTTTTATGATCGCCGCGCTCATTTTGGCGCTGGTGATCTTCATAAGTTTTCAAACAAAAACAGATTCCACTGTTGTTGCCGCTTCCACACCCACGACAGTCATATCCCCCACCACCACACAAACCCCAGCCAGAAAGCCTGTCACCATTCCCATTGCGGACGGAGATTTGAAAGATGCCGTGCTCGCGGCCGGTGATTATCTTGTGCGCGAGCAATTGCCGAACGGCGAACTTTCGTATCAGGTCGATTTTTTGACAGGCGAAAGATCTTACACTCCATCGTACCTTCGGTTGATCGGCGGCACAGGTTCGTTGTACACCGTTTGCCGGGTATCTGAAGATATGACCTATTGCAACGCGGGCGACCTTGCGCTCGAGCATTACCTTGAGCTGCTTGTCAGTGACCCTGATAATTTCAAAGGCACATGCCTCTACACCGCAGGGACCTGCCAGTTGGGCGGCGCGGCGCTGACCGTGGATGCGATCTATAAACGATGGCAGGCAACAGGGATGTTTTTTCTCGATGACCGCAACCTGCTCAATGTTGCGGCTGACCTTGGCTATTTCATCGTTTCCATGCGCCGGCCCGAAGGCGGCTTTTATCATTCCTTCGACCCGCATGCAGGCGGTATGGTGGACCCCGATTTTTTGATGCCGGGCTTTTCGGGCAAGAGCCTGCTGGCGTTGGCGCAGCTTTACGAAATGACCGGCAATGATTTTTGGTTGAAGCAGGCGCACGAGGTGAATGATTTTATGATCACTCAGCCTGTTTCAGAGGACCATTGGCATGGATACGCCTTCAGCATGCTGGCAAGGTTGGACTCGATCTCGCAGGCAGATGTGGCGTATGCGCGTCAGATCGCGGATGCCGTCATCGCTGGCGAAGTCCGTTCGCTGCACCCCAATAACAATACCATCGCGACCGCCACAAAGATCGAAGCCCTGTCCTCTCTGGCGCAGGCGCTGCATCTCTCCAATGAAGATCATGAATGGCTGGACCCGGAGATTCGAACCTTCATCACATTTGTGCGGGCGCGCCAACTTCCGAACAACGACTGCAATTGGGATATCACCAAAGAAGTTGCCGGCAAATTCGGCGGTGCGATCTTCAACGGCTGTGACGACCCCACCATCCGTGTCGACGGGCAGCAGGATTGGATCAACGGCGTGACCGCCTATTTGGAATATCAGAGTATGATTAAGGGGGAGTAGCGGTGAGTGACTTTTTATCAAAAGGAGATTTAACATGAGTATTGGAAAAGTTAAATGGCAATCCATTGTTTCCAGGTATGCCTACCCCGAAACATGGCGCAGTTTGTGGCAGGTGTTCAATTCTGTCATTCCCTTTTTTGTGCTTTGGTACCTTGCCTATCGCAGCCTTGAAGTGGGCTATTGGTTGACCCTTCTATTGACCATCCCCGCGGCGGGATTCATGGTCAGGATGTTCATCATCTTCCATGATTGCTGCCACGGCTCGTTCTTTCGGACACCGCTCGCGAACGACCGCCTCGGTCTGTTGATCGGAGCTGCGGTCTGGACCCCCTACTATGAGTGGAAGCACACCCACGCCATTCATCACGCCACTGCCGGCGACCTTGACCGCCGCGGTGTGGGCGATGTGTACACCATGACCGTGGAGGAATATCTCGCCGCGCCCTGGTACAAAAAGGTTGGTTATCGCATCATGCGCAACCCTGCTATTCTATTCACCATTGGCGCCACCATTGTGTTTGCCTTTGCCCATCGTTTTTGGACAAAGAAATCAGGCAAGCGTGAACGAAGCAGCGTCATCTGGACCAACATGGCGCTCTTTGCCTTTGTCGGGTGGACGATCTATCATATCGGCTGGCAGGCTTACTTGATGGTCGAACTGCCGATCCTGCTCATGGCTTGCGGCGCGGGCGTCTGGCTGTTTTACGTCCAGCATAATTTTGACCCCACCTATTGGGAGCGTCACAAAGATTGGGAGTTCTTCAAAGCCGGCATGGACGGCAGTTCCTTCTACAAACTTCCCAAGGTTTTGCAGTGGTTCACCGGCAACATCGGTTTCCACCACATCCATCACCTGAGCCCGAAGATCCCGAACTACAAACTGGAGCAATGCCATCGGGAGAATCCCATCTTCCAGATCGAGCCGATCACCATCAAGGATAGTTTGAAGTCGCTTTACTTCCGCTTATGGGATGAGAAAGAAAAGATGCTTGTCGGCTGGCGCGCAATAAAGAAATACAAGATGCAAATGCAGAATAATAAAATGTAAACAAAAAGGACTGGTCTCAAAGACCAGTCCTTTTTTATTGGCACTGCGGTTTAGATGACCCGTTCTCTCAATTGCGAACTGATATAGTCCATGATCGAGACGACGATCGCGATGGCGATCATCTGGGTGGATGCGGCGCGGTAGTTCAAAAGGTTGATGTTCTGTTGCAGCAGGAATCCAATGCCGCCGCCGCCCACGAAACCGATGATGGTGGACATGCGCACATTGATGTCCCAGCGGTACATGGTGTAGGAAATGTACGGCGGAATGATCTGCGGAATGACAGCGTAGATGATGGTCTGCAAACGGTTCGCGCCTGTGGCAGTGATCGCCTCCAGCGGACCGGGCATGATGCTTTCCACTTGCTCCGAATAGAGTTTCACCAGGCTTACGATGGTGTGCAGCCCAAGCGCCATCATGCCTGCAAAGGGACCAATGCCGACCGCGATGACGAAGACGATCGCCATCACCAGCGCTTCCACTGAGCGCATGGCGTTGACCGTGGTGCGGGTCACACTGTAGATCACCATGCCGGTCGGCAGAGTGTCTTTCGGTTTGGTGACGAATGCCAGCAACAAGCCAAGACCTGCTCCGCTGATGACCGGCGCCCAGAAAGTAAGCTCAACGCGCCCGATCTGATACAGCCATTCCACCAGCCAGCCCAACAGACCAAAGAGAGTTGCCCCTGCCAGTGCGGCAAGCACAAGGTTGATGGTCTTTACACTGGCGGGAGAATTTTTCTCTGTAATGCGTTGACCGATCCGCCCGAGGAAACTGGCAAGTGTTCCACCCACGGCAAGCGCGCCAAGCGCAGGAATGGTGATGCGCACGATATCACTGGTCTGGAACAGGAAGGTGGCAAGGAACCCGAGCGAGCCCAGGGCTTTCTCGATCCCCAGGCTGATGTTGGTGGCAAGCCCCGCAAATTGGAACAACCCAAAGAACGCCACGACCACAGCGAGGAACATCACCACCATCCGTACCACCTTCGTGGAAGTGGATGGGATTGTTATTTCCTCCTGTGGCAGCGCCCAGTGCATGGCATACCAAAATGCGATCGGGGTCACCACAACACTGATCAGGTTGACCAACAGACTTTCCGAGATCGGAATGGTAAAGATCCCGATCTGGTTCACGATGTAGTAGCCAATTCCCATGCCGATCGGCCAACCCATGATGGACAGAGCCGCGCTCGCCACCGGGGTCCGCACCGACTTCATCAAATTACGCGCGGCAAAGAAACTCAGCGGGAAGGCGAGGATCGTTCCGGCTGTGGTCGCAAGCAATGCCATGAAAACGGTTTCGATGATCTTATCCCAGGTGTCCTTCGCGTTCTGGGTAAAGCGCGGCGTGCCTACATTCTGACTGACCGCCACGCGAATAAACTGCTGGTCGTCACTGGTGCGGTCGGGCAAAACAAAAGCCGCAGCAAAGTGTCCCTCGGCATCGGTCTGAATGGTCTCGCGACCCAGTTCCACCACGTTGAGCGGATCACTGCCCGGCACAAAGCGGATCGGACCATCGGTGTGAGCGGGGAAGTTGAACCCTTCCACTTGAACAGTTTCGCCGGGATTTGCGCACGGCGGGTCGATCACCACATAGGGTGCGCTTGTATCTGCCTCGGGAAGATTCACCGCCGTTGGGCAGGGAACGTAGATCGGCGCGTTGACCATGGAAACGTTCTGTTCATACTCCAGCAGATCGGGCTGGGCCAGGGTACGGGTCACACGGGTCAGGCTTTCCTGTCTCTTTTCACTGCGCAGTTCTTCAAGGTTCACCTTGGTCACATCAAAACCGTAGGCGTAAATGAACAAACCAAGCAGAACGGCAAGCCCGACTTGAATGGATTTCCACGGGGATGATTTTTTATCTTTCATGATTTAGCCCACCCGTTCCGCATCGCGGCCGTAAATGTCTTTGAACTTCTTATCGTCAATGTCGCGGGGATATCCCTCAAAGACCAACTGTCCCTGATTGAGCGCGATCACGCGATCTGCGTAACGATGCACAAGGTCAAGAAAGTGCAGGCTGCATAACACGGTCACGCCGTCCTTCTTGTTGATCTCCTCAAGATGTTTCATGATGCTGTGCGCGAGGACCGGGTCAAGGCTGGCCACCGGCTCGTCGGCCAGGATCATGTTCGGGTCTTGCATGAGCGCGCGCGCAATACCCACGCGCTGCTGCTGCCCGCCGCTGAGCTCATCTGCGCGCTGATTCGCCTTATCGGCGATCCCAACCCGCTCAAGCTGCTTGAAAGCTTTTTCAATATCTTCTTTAGGAAAGCGGTTCAGCAGACTCCAGGCTGGGTTCACATAGCCAAGCCGTCCGGCCAGCACATTGGTGATCACCTTGGAGCGATGCACCAGATTGAAGTGTTGGAAGACCATGCCGATCTTGCGCCGGATACGGCGCATCTCTTCTGGTGAGGCGGCTGTGACATCATCGCCATCCCACAAGATCTGGCCTTCGGTCGGGTCGATCAATCGATTGATGCAGCGTAACAAAGTGGATTTGCCTGAGCCGCTCAAACCGATCACGGCAAGGAACTGTCCCTTTGGAACTTCAAAGGAAACGTTATCCAGCGCTTTGACTCCCCCGTCATAGACCTTGGTTAAGTTTTTTACCTGGAGCATAATGGCTTCTCGCAATCTTTAAGAATGTTGGTTGTGCGTCGTGCCTGCGCTCAATTATAAAATAGAAGATGAAAAAAATCGGGCAGGGAACTTAATCCCTGCCCGAAAGTTGTGTTGCAATATCAGGAATTACTTGGGAGCCTGATAGCCGGTGGCGGCGACCATGGCGCGAACCATGTCATATTCCGCATCTTCGGCGGGAGCAATGCCGGACCAGTTGTAGAAGTCGCGGCTGCCGATGGAGGTGCCCCAGGCTTCGGTCTGAGCGAAAGCGACGAGGGCTTCTTCGATCTGGGCGCGCACATCAGCCGGGAATTCCGGGCCGAAGGAGAGCGTGTCATTCGGGATGGTCGGGGAGACGGCCAGAATGCGAACCTTCTGGATCACGTCCGGAGCTTCCACGCGGATGTTGGCGCGGGCATCCTTCACTTCGTACCCGTCGCAAAGCAGTTTCTTGCCTTCGGCGTCGGGCGCGCAGTTCGGGATCACATCAGCGGGCAGTTCGTACATGTCCTCGGTCACGGTGCCGGCGAGGAAGTCATCATAGCTGAAGACGGGCTTGCCTTCGGGGTTGAGCGGGACACTGTAGAAGACGGTACCGAAATCAACTTCGCCGTTGTACACAGCGAGCACGGTCTGGTTGTGACCGCCGGTCTGAACCTGTTCACCGGGGGTGATGCCGGCGTCGTTGAGCATGACGAGCGGGACCATGTAGCCGGAGGTCGAGCCAACGTCACCGTAGCCCCACTTCTTGCCTTCGAGGTCGGCGAGGGTCTTGATCTCGCTGTCTACAGGGACGATGAACTCAGCCCAGTAAACCGGGTAGCCGTTGCGGATGGCCTTGAAGGAAACATCCACACCGCACAACTGGCTGGCGAGAGCATAGCCCAAGCCGGGGATGAACGCCATGGTGTCTGAAGGGGAGGCGCACATTTCTTCAATGGTCGCGGCGTAGGAGGTCGGGACGGTCACTTCGAACGTCAAGCCGGTGGCTTCGTTCAAAGCGGCAGCCATCACCTCACCACCGGTCACAATGATGTTCGCATCCACAGAGGGGACGAACAAAACTTTGATGGGGTGTTCGGGGGAACCAACCGCGGGAACGGGGGGTTCAGTGGCTGTGGGGGGAACGGCCGTGGGGGCTTCAGTAGCGGGAGCTTCTGTTGCAGCAGGAGCCTCGGTGGCGGCGGGGCCACAAGCAGACAGCATCATCGAAGCGGCAACGATGAGTGTCAGCAGTACAAATACAAAACGCTTGTTCATTTCTTCTCCTCTAAGAGATAAAAGGTTTATGGTGTCAGGTACACCTTCGACTAAAAAATCATAGTCTATAACACTTGTACGAACAAGTACGCTTGTCTTAAAAAAAGAGTATATAAATCACTGTCAACTTTCCAAGTCCCAGGAAAACAACATTAAGTCAATGTCATCCTCTTTGAGTTTGACCATTTTTTCGAACTTTAACCCTGATTTCTCCAGGACACGGATCGAGCCTTTGTTCTCAGGCATGGTAACGCCCAAAATGCGCTTCATTCCCAATTGGGTCTTTGCGTACTCCATCACACCCGCGGCGGATTCTGCGGCGTATCCTTTTGCCCAAAATTGCGGAAGAAAAGCGTAGCCGACATCCGCGTGGATGAACACATCCCTTTTGACCAACCCGCAAATTCCGATCGGAATATTTCCCTCTTTTAACAGGACCAGATAAAGACCGAAGCCGAATCTTTCGTAACTGGAGATGGCTCCCTTTTCGATATAGCGTTTCGCATCTTCGAGAGTTCTCACGCCGCGATCACCGATATAGTAAATGAACGATGGCTGGTTGAGCAGGTCGAGGATAAAACCCGCATCGTTAGTGGTCAGCCTGCGGAGAAATAATCTTTCGGTTTCGATCAGGTTCATGGAGTTTCCATCCTTGCATTTGAAGAGGTCATTCATTGTACCGCCAAGAAAAAAACTCCGGGCAATTGCCCGGAGTTTTTTTCTTTTACTTCAACACTTTCATCAGATTTCTGCCCGCCGCGCCGCTGATACCGCCGCCGCCGTGAACCCCGCTGCCGCACAGATATAAATTATCAATGGGTGTCTTATGGCTTGACCAACCCGGGATGGGTCGCATGAACATGAACTGGTCAAGCATGAGCTGTCCATGATTTAAGTCGCCTTCGGTCAGTCCGTAGGTCTGCTCCATGTCAAGCGGTGAAATCACTTTTGTGTTTTTGATCGATGGCTTCAATGCGGGGAAGTATTGTGCCAGCGTATCAATCGCGATCTTTTCAACCTTCGCGCCTTCGGTCTTCCAAGCGCCATTCTTTAGCTTGTATGCCGCAAATTGGAAGTGAATACTGACGACCTCGCCGGAAGTGGTGACTTCGAGATAGGGCTTCTCAGCAATGCTGTGATATTTTGCCGCGTCGTACGCCTGCTCGAGATATTTGATGGCGGGTGCAAGCACGACCGTTCCATCAGGGATGCCGTGTTTGCCATCGGTGAGCAAATGCACTTTGGTGACCGAGCCGCGCATTTTGATGGACTGCACGTTCCAGACAAATTCAGGTGGGAGATTGACCGCGCCAACCAGACTGAGGAAGGTGCGCTTCGGGTCCGCAGCGGAGATGACATTGCCTGCGGTAAGCTCTTCTCCGCTGGCAAGAGTCACGCCTTTACAGGTGAACGTATCAACATTGATACTCCTCACTTCTGCATTGACACGAATCTCGCCGCCAAAGGATTTGACCGCTGCTGCCAATGCTTCGGTAATCTTTCCCACACCGCCCTGCACACTGATATGCGAAAGTCCGCCGCGGTTCGCCCAATTATGCATCAGGGTATAGCCTGTGCCCGCGCCGAACACGCCCAGCGTGAATCCGTGAATCCCCAGCGAAGCGACCGAAGCCTTGACGACATCCGAGTCGAACCACTCATCCACGAATTCATCGGCGGTCATGGGAATGCCGCGCACAATGCGCATCATATCCTTGCCGCCCATCATGCGCAGGTTGATCCCCATCTTGGCAAGATCCATACCTTCGCTGAAATTAAATCCTTTTGGCAGGCGCGGCATAATGGTCTCATTGGCGTTGTGCATGAACCTGGTGACCTTCTTCATGAACTCAATGAAGGGAATCCAGTTTGCCGCATCTTTTTCAGAGAAACGTTTAATGGACTCAGCTGCCTTGGCAGGGTCGGCGTCGAGCATGAGGTGGTTGCCATCCGCTTGAAGGGAGATGAATGGTTTTCGGACAGAATCAACTACAAGTCCGTGTGAAGCGAGGTTGAGGTCCTTGATAATGTCCGGGCGCAGAGTCCCGCCCGCATGCAGGGAATCCACAGTGAAGCCATCCCCAAAAGATTCTGTGACAACCTGCCCGCCGACGATGCCGCGCTTTTCAAGCACCAAAACCTTTTTGCCCTGCTTTGCAAGATATGCCGCGGCGACCAACCCGTTGTGTCCCGCGCCGATGATGATGTGATCGTAAGTTTTCATTTTAGATACCGTCCTTCAACGCCAGCTCTGCCGCGAATTTTCCGGGCGCGCCCATGATTCCGCCGCCGGGATGTGCGCCCGAACCTGCGAGGTAATAGCCGTTGATGGGCGTGCGGAAACTCGACCATTTTGTTGCGGGGCGCATGAAGAAGAGTTGATGCAGCAGCAGTTCGCCGTGGAAGATGTTGCCGCCGGTGATGCCGGTGATTTTCTCAATATCCACGGGCGTGATGACCTGCTTGCCGATGATGGCGCGGCGGATGTTGGGCGCGTGTTTCTCGATGGTGGAAATGACCGTCTCGCCAAAGGCTTCGCGCTTGGCATCATCCCAGCCGCCTTCGATATCGTACGGCGCGTACTGCACGAAACAGGACATGACATGCTTTCCGGGAGGCGCCATATCCGGGTCGATCTTGGAGGGCAGGATCATGTCGATGTACGGCTCTTTCGCAAAACGTCCGTACTTCGCGTCATCGTAGGCGCGCTCGATGTAATCAATGCTCGGGCTGATGGAGATCGCGCCGTTGTGCAGCGCATTTTCGCCGGGCAGTGCGGTGAAGTTGGGCAGCTCGCTCAATGCAAGGTTGACCTTGCCCGACGAGCCGCGTGTGCGAAATTTTTTGATGGAGTGGATCAAGTCTTCGGGCAGGTATTTCTGCTCGACCAGTTTGAGGAAGGTCACAAATGGATCGGCGGAGGAGAGGACTGCCTTGCCATAGATCTCATCGCCGTTCTCGAGCGCGACGCCAACCGCGCGTCCGCCCTTGATGATGACCTGCTTAACCGTTGCGTTGAGTCGGATCTCCGCTCCGAACGCGCGTGCAGAGCTGGCGATGGCTTCAGCGATCCCGCCGGTGCCGCCCTTCGCAAATCCCCAGGCACGGAAAGCCCCGTCAATTTCGCCCATGTAGTGATGGAGCAGAACATACGCGGTGCTGGGCGAGCGCGGACCGAGGAACGTGCCAATGATTCCGCTGGCGGATTTTGTGCCCAACAGCGCGGGAGTCTCGAACCATTCTTCGAGCATGTCCGCTGCAGACTGGGTCATGATCTTGGCAAGACCATACAATTCCTTTTCGGTCAGCGTTGAGGCAAATTGACCGAGTTTCATCAGTCCCATTAAGTCTTTGGGATGAAGCGATGTCGGATCAGGAGGCAAAATGCTCAAGATGGGTTTGATGGCTTTCGCCAGGCGCGCCATACGGCGGGAATATTCATCGTAGGCTTCCGCGTCTTTGGGCGAGTGGCGGTAGATCTCGCGGCGGGTGGTGTCGTGATCTTCCCAGCCTGCGATGTAGTCGCCGGTGCCGGTCGGGGTGAAGGTGCTGGGCAGCGGCAGGATCTTCAGTCCATGCTGCGGCAGTTTCAGGTCGCGGATGATCTCCGGGCGCAGCAGACTCACTACATAAGAAAATTCCGTGAATTTGTAGCCGGGGATGATCTCCTCGGTGATCGTCGCACCGCCGACAAGTTCGCGGCGCTCCAGTACGAC
Organism: Anaerolineales bacterium; assembly: GCA_017985935.1. GTDB lineage: Bacteria > Chloroflexota > Anaerolineae > Anaerolineales > Villigracilaceae > Villigracilis. The sequence goes on from JAGNWT010000033.1 coordinate 39,050, forward strand.
CACTTTGCGCCCCGCCCTTGCCAGATACGCAGCAGCAACGAATCCATTGTGTCCGCCGCCGATGATGATTGCGTCATAATTTTGTGTCGTCATTATTTCCTCTTCCACTCGGGATCATAGAACGGCAGCTTGACCACTTTCGCGGGCGCATGCTTGCGCTGGTGTTCGACCGTGATCTCCATCCGCACATCAGTGCCGAGTTCAAAATACGGCTTTTGCAAATGAGCCAGCGCGATGTATTTCTTCAGCAACGGCGACCAGGAGGCTGTCGAAGCGTAACCCACCTGCACATTACCGACCATGATCGGCATGCTGGCGCGGATGGCAGTGCCGGGAATTTGGGGCGGCATACCTACTTCGGCATACAACGCTTCCATACCGACCCAGTCAATTTCGATGCCGACCATCTTCCACTCTGAACCGTTCTGCTTCTCGCGTTCGAGAGCCTTGCGCCCGACAAAGTATCCCTTCTTATCGAGGTTGACCGTCCAGTCGAGTCCCAGTTCAAACGGGGAAGACTTCTGCGATTCGATCCACGCGTGGCTGGC
>JAGNWT010000103.1 GCA_017985935.1 Anaerolineales bacterium
CCGCCTGCGGGCGGTTGGATTCCATTCCCTATACTCCTGCGCAAACCCCTGAAAGTTGGCTGTCGATTCAGCCATACTCCAAATTCATGGTGGCTTCGCAGGAGATTATTTTTGTCCAACCCAGCACTTCGATCATCGTCTACTTTCTTGGCATTCTCACGATCGGCGTGGGAGTGTACTTCCTGAAGATCCGCACAGGGCAGCTTTCCCGCTTGTGGTGGGGAATTTCCCTATTGTTGTGGGGCATTGGAGCCATTCTCGCCGGGACAAGTTACGAAGCCTTCAGCTACGCCATCAAATGCGCCGGGCGAGATGCCTGCCTGTGGACGAGTTGGTGGGAGATCCTTTATCTGATCGCGTCGGTCTGGAGCATAGACGCGATGACCGTGGCGGTCGCGCATTCCAGCACAACGGGGAGACTTCGCAAAGCGTTGACCGTGTATTCCGCTCTCAATGCAGCCGCGTATTTCATCATCATAATGATCGGCGTATTCATCCCCGTAAAATTTTTGATCTCTTTTGAACTGCTGCTTGTGGTTTCTGCGCCGGGAATCCTTGCCTTCTTTTTCATCAACGGCATTCGCTATTCAAGATATAAAACTCGCCTTGACCTTCTCCTGATCGGCACTTGGGTCTGGCTGGGAATCACGATCGCTGCGTATTTTCTCTACCTTATTTCTGAAAATACCGCTTCGCTGTGGGCGCGGGGGATGTGGTTCTCTGAGAACGATGTCCTGCATATCGGTCTCATTATTTGGATGATTTACATTGCCCTTGTCCTTGCCCCGCAGGTTTTGGATATGAAACAGGTTGAAAGCTGATATTCAACTTTCAACCTGTTGGCTTTTTTCACAACTCCGCAGAGGTGTGCATGGCGGGGTAATGCAAATGCCTTACACGATTTTCGCGCAGCTTTTCCATGAGCGGTACGGCGCCTCGATCTTCACCATGCACCAGAAAAATGGATTTTGCATTTTTCTTCGCGCCCGAAGCGTACTCCACTAGCAGGTCCTGCCCGGCGTGGGCTGAAAGCCCGCCAACGGTGGCGATCTCCGCCCGGACCTTGTAGGTATCCCCAAAGATCTTCACTTTCTTATCCCGGTCTGCCAGCCTGCGCCCAAGAGTTTCAGGAGATTGCCAGGAGACGATCATGATCGTGTTGCGTTTATTCTCGATCGCCCAGCGGATGTGATACACGATCCGCCCGGCCTCTGCCATGCCTGAAGCCGAGATGATGATCATGGGGTCTTTGCGTTCGTTCAATTCCTTTGATTCGTCGAGATCATTGATATAGGTCAACAGTTTGAACTCCAGCGCTGGATGCCCCGTCCGCACCAGTTCCTTCATTTCGTCGTCGAAACATTCATCGTGTTTACGGAAAATGTTCGAAGCGTTCACCGCCAGCGGACTGTCTACATAAATAGGCACATCCGGCAGCTCTCCATCTTCGTACATGCGGTTCAGGTTGTACACCAATTCCTGAGTGCGTCCCACGGCAAATGAAGGGATGATGACCTTTCCGCCCCGGTCGAGCGTCCGCAGGATCACATCGCGCATTTCTTCGTACGCTTCTTCGGGACCGCGGTGCGGTTTGTCGCCATACGTGGATTCCATCAACAGCACATCCACATCCTCATGCGGCAGGATCGGGTCGCGCAAGATCGGCATGTTGCGCCTTCCGATATCGCCGGAAAACCACAAATGTTTCTTTTGATTTTTCTCCTCCAACCGCAGCGATACGGACGCCGAGCCCAGAATATGCCCCGCGTCATACAAGGTCGCTTCGGCGCCATTCGCAACCGGGATCGATTCGTTATATCCGAACCCGCGTAAAAGCGGAGAGACCTTTGCCGCATCCTCTTCCGTGTATAACGGGTCCACGGCAGGTTCGCCGCGTTTGGAGTTGTGATAGCTCGCGCTCTGCGCCTGCTTTTCCTGAATATGCCCCGAATCGCGCAGCATCACATCGGTCAACTCGGCGGTTGCGCGGGTGCAATAGATCGGACCACGATACCCCTGCTTCACCAAATTCGGCAGGTTGCCTGAATGATCGATGTGCGCGTGTGACAGAACGACCGCATCAATTGTAGTTACATCAAATGGGAATTTTCTATTCTTTTCGATCGATTCTTTTCTTTTCCCCTGAAACAAACCGCAATCCAACAACACTCGCGAACCATTCACTTCCACCAAATGCATCGAGCCAGTTACAGTCTGTGCCGCCCCGTGAAAACTGAGTTTCATTATTGGCCTCCGTGTTCAGTTGTCTCGCTTCCACTTTTAATTCTAATCCATTATCATAGAAGTACAACGATGAAAACTTCAGACTTCGACTATCACCTGCCCGATACCGCCATCGCTCAAACGCCCGCCGAGCCCAGAGATTCATCCCGGCTGCTGGTTTTGCACCGTGATTCTGGGGATGTAGAGCACCGCATCTTTCGTGACCTCAGCCTGCTTCTGCGTTCAGGCGACCTCCTCATCCTCAACCGCACACGGGTCATCCCTGCGAGGATCTTCGCCAAAAAAGAAACAGGCGGCCGCGTGGAGCTGCTTCTGCTCCGCCGCCGTGATGCGTTGACCTGGGAATCTCTTGTGGGGGGCAAGGGGCTGCGGGTCGGCAAAAAGATCCAGGTTGACGATGGACCACAGGCTGAGATCCTTGAGATCCTTGAAGGCTCTGAACGCCTGATCCGCTTTTCCGAGCCTATTGAGCCGTATTTTTCTCAGGTGGGGAATATTCCGCTCCCTCCTTACATTCACGAAAAATTGCAAGACCCCGAACGCTACCAGACCGTGTATTCGCGCGACATAGGCTCGGCTGCCGCTCCGACCGCAGGTTTGCATTTCACGCCCCGGCTTTTGGATGAGCTGGGTTCCAAAGGAGTGCAGATCGCTTATGTGACCTTGCATGTCGGGCTGGATACCTTTGCGCCCGTCACAGAAGACGACCCTCAGGAACACAAGATCCATACCGAATGGTGTGAACTTCCCCAAGAGACCGCAGATCTCATCAACACGACACGACAGCACGGCGGAAGGGTGATCGCCGTGGGAACAACTTCTGTCCGCACACTTGAATCTGCCGCGCAACAAATGACGGATGACTCGTTGCAGGTTGCCGCTTTTTCTTCTCCAACATCCATCTATATTCTCCCCGGGTACAAATTCAAGGTCGTGGACGCCATGATCACAAATTTCCACTTGCCGAAGTCCACGCTCATTATGCTCGTCAGTGCCTTTGCCGGGCGCGAGAAGATCCTCGAAACATATAACCTTGCCATTCAGGAAGATTATCATTTCTATTCTTTCGGCGATGCAATGTTCATCGTTTGAAACTTCCAACCTTCAAACATTCCAATGGAATATTATGCAATCTCAACTTGAAAAATTGAACAACGAGATCATCCGCTGCCGCGCGTGTCCGCGCCTCGTAGAGTGGCGGGAGGAAGTGGCACGCGTCAAACGCAAGGCATATCGTGATGAAGAATATTGGGGGCGTCCTGTGCCGGGCTTTGGCGACCCTCAAGCGCGTGTGCTTGTCGTGGGGCTTGCTCCCGGCGCGCACGGCTCCAACCGCACCGGGCGGCAGTTCACAGGCGATGCCTCTGGCGGATTTCTCTTTCCGGCGCTGCATCGGGCTGGGTTCGCAAATCAAGCTGAGGCTGAGTCCCGGACCGACGGGCTTGTCCTCAAGGATATGTACATCACTGCCTCGGGTCGCTGCGCCCCTCCAGATAACAAGCCAACTCCCGAAGAGTTAAATACCTGCCAGCCATTTCTTGAGCGCGAGCTAAAGCTGATCCAACCAAAGGTCATTGTGTGTTTGGGTAAGATTGCTTTTGACCGAATCCTCAAAATATTCGTGCTTCGAAACCTGAAATTCGCTCACGGCGCGACCTATCAGTTGCCAGAATCCTCTTTCATTCCGCACCTTTCGTATCTGCTCTGCTCCTACCACCCAAGCCAACAGAATACGCTGACCGGAAAATTGACCGTTGGCATGTTTGATGCGATCTGGCAGGAAGCGAAAAATCTGACAAACAAGGATCACTAAATTGAAAAAAATTAGAATAGCAGCCTCCATTTTGTTGGTGGTTGTATTGGTTATTGTTTCTGTATTTGTTGTGTGGGCGAACAATGCATCACCTGCAAGCGATGTTGCCCTGCAAGCTCTCAACACGGATTCTTCCGTGCGGGTCGGTTTAGAGTCGGGGATTTATACCTTTGCTCCTGCTGAGGGGACTCCTTCTGTCGGGCTGATCTTTTATCCCGGCGGTCGTGTGGATTATCGCGCATACTCGCCTGTGCTGCGGATGATCGCCGCGCAGGGATATTTCGTGGCGCTTGTCCCGGCTCCATTGAACCTGGCTTTTTTTGATATCAATGCTGCGGCACGCGTACAGGCGCAATTTCCCGAAGTGCAGGCATGGGTCGTTGGCGGACATTCTCTTGGGGGTGTTGCCGCTGTTGAATATGCAAAGAGTCATCTTACACAGATCGATGGATTGGTATTGTTTGCTTCCTACCCTGCAGACGACGCGTTAAAGAATACCGACCTTAAAGTGCTTTCGATCTATGGCACACGCGACATCGTGCCTGTCGAGGAATTTGATGGGTATAAGGCTCTTCTTCCTGAAGATGCGACGTATGTCGTGCTCGAAGGCGGCAATCACGCGCAGTTCGGTTCATACGGACCTCAAGCTGGCGATAACGAAGCTACAATATCTCCCGAAGAGCAGTGGGAGCAGACTGCAACCGCCACAGCGAAATTTCTGCAAGGGTTACCCCGCTAATTTTTAGAACATGAAGCGTTGGCAAAGAATCTTCCTCATTCTTTTTATCTTTGCTTGTCTGTTGGTCTCTGTGGGACCATTCTTTGTTCCGGTTCCGCCGTTGCAGGGATTGGTGGATGAAAAAGAATTTTCTGAAACTGATAGCAAGTTTATCGAGGTGAACGACCTGACCGTGCATTACAAAGAAGCGGGGGCAGGGGACCGGACCTTTATTCTTTTGCATGGATTTGGTGCCAGCATCTATTCATGGCGCGAAGTGATGGATGATTTTTCCCAACTTGGGCGAGTGATCGCCTATGACCGTCCCGCCTTCGGGTTGACAGAACGTCCCATGCCCGAAGATTGGGCGGAAAACCCTTACGGCATGAAAGCCAATATGGAACTTCTGCGCGGGTTGATGGATTCGCTTGAAATACAGGAGGCTGTATTGGTGGGTAACTCTGCCGGTGGTGGAGTGGCGGTTGCTTTTGGGTTGGAATATCCCGAAAGAGTTGAGTCGCTCATTTTGGTGGACCCCGGTGTCGGCGGCGGCAGGGGACCGCAATTTCCAGCATGGGCGCTGCCGCTGATGTGGACTCCTCAAATGCGTCACATCGGACCGTTAATGATGAGAGATTATCAAGAGTCGCTTCCGAAAACGATTTTGCGTGAATGGTTCAATCAGGATAAACTTACAGCAGAAGTTGCGCAGGAGCCGCTGAAGATCTTCAAGATCAAAAATTGGGATCGCGCTTTTTATGAGCTGACCTTTGCGCCCGCTTATCCCGAGCTGCGCCCGCTCCTGCCACAGTTGACCGTGCCGGTCTTCATCATTGCAGGACAGGAAGATCGTTTGATTCGCGCCTTTTATTTTGAGGCGATCTCAAAAGAGATTCCCGCCGCCCAACTTGTTTTAATCCCTCAATGCGGTCATGTGCCGCAGGAGGAATGCCCAGCAGAGTTTATGCAAGCGGTGGATAATTATTTGGATACACAATGAAAACGAACATCATTACTCCCGGCGATCTCGCCCCCGATTTTGAACTGGAAGATATTCATGGCAACCAAGTACGCCTCTCGAGCTTTCGAGGACGACAGCCTGTTGTGTTGGCTTTTTTGCGCGGTTTTACCTGACCATATTGCCGCGCGCAGTTGGCGCGTATGCGAGATCATTATTCCGAATTCACCTCCCGCGGAGTTGAGATCGTTGCGGTCGGCCCGGATTCGATGGACGCATTCCAACAATACTGGGCGAAGGAATCCCTTCCTTATGTCGGTCTGCCTGACCCTGATCGCAGTGTTTCAAAGCTCTATAAGCAGGAGATCAATCTCTTCAAGCTGGGGCGAATGCCTCTCAACAGCGTGCTGGATATCAATGGTCACATCCGTTACATCCATTACGGCGCCAACATGACCGATATCCCCGACAATGAAACTTTTCTGGAAGTAATAGACGCACTTAACAGCCCATCCAGTTAGTATGACCCTAGGTAAAATTGCTTTTCTTGGCTCCGGTGAGACTTCCCTTGCCGGCGGCCGTATTTTTGAATCCCTTGCACGCTACATAGTCAATTCACCGAGCAAGCCTCCCCTGCGGATCGCTGTAATGGAAACCACCGCCGGTTTCGAGTTGAATTCATATCAAGTAGCCGGCCGGGTTGCAGACTTTCTCAAGACCCGTTTGCAAAATTACAAACCTCAGATCGATATCATCCCTGCCCGCAAGCTCGGCACAGATTTCAGCCCTGATAACCCAGAAATTCTAAAACCCCTGTTGAATGCGAACCTGATCTTCATGGGTCCCGGCAGTCCCAGTTATGCCACTCGCCAACTGCGTGGAACGCTGGCATGGGACATCATCCGCACCCGCCACAGACTTGGGGCAACGCTGGTCTTTGCTTCTGCCGCCACGATCTCTGTTGGTGCGTGGGCGTTACCTGTTTACGAAATTTACAAGGTCGGTGAAGATGTTCACGCCAAACCCGGTTTGGATCTATTCGCTGATTATGGCATGAGCCTGTCCTTCATTCCGCATTGGAACAATGCCGAAGGCGGCATTGATCTCGATACCAGCCGCTGTTTTGTCGGCATTGATCGCTTTGATCAGTGGCGCAGCATGCTTCCGGCAGGAAATGTCCTGGTGGGGTTGGACGAGCACTCAGGCATCATCGTGGATTTTGAGACCGGCTCTTGTGAAGTAAGTGGTGTCAGTTCTGTTTCTGTCATCAACTCAAGCGGCACGGAAATTCATCCCGCCGGCGCAAAGTTTTCTCTGGGCGAGTTGGGCTCGCTGATCCAACCCGCGTTGCCTGAATTGGGGATTCGTCCAGACGCCTGGGAAATGACGGTCAATGCGCCCTTGGTTGAGGATGAAGAAGCGCCTCCTGACGAAGCCTTGAGCCTGCTCGAACAACGCAAAGAGGCTCGCACCCGAAAAGACTTTGCCGAGTCAGACCGTCTTCGCGATCAGATCTCAGCCCTCGGGTGGACCGTGCAAGACAGCAAGGAAGGGCAAAAACTGGTAAGGCGGTAGGCAGATATTCTTCAAAAAGACCGAAGATGGTGGACATCAACGGTCTTTTTTGTAACTCCTGTTGCACTTTGCGATAAAATAGAATCCACAAGGAGAATTGATATGCGCGCGGTGGACATCATTATCAAGAAACGCGAGAAACAGGACCTCACAGCACAAGAGATCGATTTCTTCGTTCAAGGATTTACCAACGGAGAGATCCCAGATTATCAGGCATCTGCATTTGCGATGGCTGTCCTTCTCAATGGGATGACTCCTTTTGAAACCGCCGACCTGACCTTGGCCATGGCCCGCTCCGGCCAGGTGCTGGACCTTTCGAAGGTTGTTGATATTGCGGTGGATAAACACTCCTCTGGCGGCGTAGGCGATAAGACCAGCATCTCGGTCATGCCGATGGTGGCGGCTTGTGGACTGCCCGTGGGCAAGATGTCTGGACGTGGGCTTGGTTTCAGCGGAGGCACGCTCGACAAGCTCGAGTCGATACCCGGGTATCGGGTGGATCTCACCACAGAAGAATTCAAACAACAGCTTAAAGAAAAGGGTATTGTGCTTACCGGGCAATCGCTCGATCTTGCGCCTGCAGACGGCAAGATGTATGCCCTGCGCGATGTGACCGGCACGGTGCCGTCCATGCCGCTCATTGCGTCTTCGATCATGTGCAAAAAGATCGCCTCCGGCGCGCAAGCCATTGTTTTGGATGTAAAGACCGGTTTGGGCGCATTCATGCAAACGCTTGAAGAAGCCCGCACGCTCGCCAACTTAATGGTGGATATTGGAACGCTCGCCGGGCGCAGAACGGTAGCCCTGCTTTCAGATATGAATCAGCCTTTGGGCTGCGCGGTGGGGAATGCTTTGGAAGCGATCGAAGCCATCGAAATGTTGCGCGGGAACGCTCCCAAAGATTATTACGAACATTGTCTCCATGTGGCGGCGCATGTGCTGCTCCTTGGTAAGCGCGTGGATGATCTGGAGCAAGGGCGCGCTTTGGCTGAAAGATCCATCAAGGACGGGAGCGCGCTGGAGAAATTCCGCGTGCTGGTTCAGGCTCAGGGAGGCGATGTCTCCTACCTCAACGATACCTCAAAGTTCGAGCGTGCAAAATTTGTGGAAGTGGTTCCTGCCCCTCGAAGCGGATTCGTTTCACAGGTCCATGCCCGACTGGTGGGTGAGGCATCCGTTGTTTTGGGCGCGGGGCGGGCCAAAAAGACCGATCCCATTGATCACGCGGTCGGCTTCCTGATCCACAAGAAAGTGGGCGATCAGGTGCAGGCGGGTGATCCATTATTTGAGATCCACGCCAATCAAGAGGAAAAAATTGCAGAAGCCCGCTCGGCGGTACTCGCAGCTTATGCATTTAGTGATGAATTTGTATCTCCACTCCCTCTGTTTTACGAGTAAAATAGCGTATAGTCTTGCAGGTTTTTAAGAAATTATTCAATTTCAACCTAGGAAAACGGTAATGGCAAAAGTTTCATTAAGAATCTATAACCGAGAGATCGAAGGCCTCATTGACCAGGGTGTCACTGATGAGGCGATTGCGCATTGCCAGCACATCTTGAAAACTTTTTCCAAACACTTGGAAACATACCGCCTGCTTGGCAAGGCATTCCTGGAAGCCAAACGATACGACGATGCTGTGGATATCTTCAGCCGCGTTTTGATGGCTGTGCCGGATGATTTTGTCTCTCATGTCGGGATGAGCATCATGCGCGACGAAGAGAACAGACTGGATGATGCCATTTGGCACATGGAACGCGCCTTTGAATCCCAGCCTTCGAACGCCGCGATTCAGGGTGAACTCCAAAGGTTGTATGGACGTCGTGACGGGATGGAGCCGCCTAAGATCCGCATGACCCGCGGCGCGCTCGCGCACATGTATGTGCAAGGTGAGTTGTATCCGCAAGCCATTGCAGAGATTCGCGCCGTACTCACGCAAGACCCTCAGCGTGCCGATATGCAGGTTTTGCTCGCGCATGCTTATTTCCGCGGCGGACAAAAAGCAGATGCATCCGAAATGTGCATTCAGCTGCTTAAGCGATACGCCTACTGCCTCGACGCCAACAGGATCATGGTGGACTTGTTGCCCGGAACCGCCGGCGCCGAAAATACTCAGATCTATCGCACTCGGGTGGGCGAGTTGGACCCATACGCGAATTTTGTAAAAGGCTCCATCTTCCAGTCCACTGAAGTGGCCGATGCCGCAGTGAACCTGGAACGCCTCGTTTACACAGGCGAGGAAGTTGCTTCTTCTCGTGAGTGGGGAGCCTCCCTCGGGCTTGCATCCACTCCTTCTAATCCTTCACTTTCAGCGACCTCGTCGGCTGACCAGCCCGATTGGTTACGGTCTGCCGGTGCGACCGATTCTCAGCCCGCTGCTGAATCCGCGGAGATCCCAGACTTCCTTCGCGCCGCCGGGTGGGGTGAATCAAGCGGACCTGAAAAGCCCACCTCTTTCTTTGATGATGAAGCGGCAGCAAATGGACTGACTCCTGCCGATATGCCTGATTGGCTCAAAGGGCAGTTACCTGCCGATATGACGAATCAATCTGCGCCGCAGCCTGCTTCTGAACAACCGCTTGATACACCCGACTGGTTGACCGGGCTTGGTGCCGCTGCCGCTGTTGGTGCATTGGACTCTTCACAAGAATCCAAGACCCTTGCCAGCGATGCCCCCGACTGGCTAAGCGGGCTGGATGACAAGTCATCTGACGAAGCACCGAAGCAAGCGCCTGAATGGCTCAACCCGTCCGTGGATTCTCAGCCGACTGAGCCTGTCAAAAAAGATATCCCCGATTGGTTGAGTGGACTCGATGATGCGGCTCAACCCGTTGAAAGCGTCCCTGCCGCTGGCGCCACTCCCGATTGGTTAAGCGGGCTTGATGCTCCGCAAGCTGAAGTTGAAACTTCGACTCAGCAGAGCGCCGCTCCTGATTGGCTAAGCGAGTTGGAAGAACCCAAGAGCGTAGAGTCCGATGCAATTCAAGCTGGTGACCTGCCGGATTGGCTGAGCGCGCCTGAAGCCGCTGGTGAAACTGCGCCTGTTTCGGATGCGCCCGATTGGTCGAGTGAGTCTGCTTCTTCGCCGACCGAACCGATCGAGCCCACATTGCAGCAAGCCGACCTGCCCGATTGGTTAAGCGGATTGGATAAAGAGACTCCCGCCGCTCAGCCTGCTGA
>JAGNWT010000034.1 GCA_017985935.1 Anaerolineales bacterium
ACTGCGCCTGCTGACCACCATCGCCGCGTCGTTAGGAACTGCGCTCGAGAACGCGCGTCTCTTTGATGAGACTCAGCGCCTGCTTAAGATCACCGAAGAGCGCAATGCCGAGCTTGCCATCATCAACAGTGTGCAGGCCGCCCTTGCCGCCGAACTCAACATTCAAGGTATCTACGATGCGGTCGGCGACAAGATCCGCGAGATCTTCCACAACACGGATATGAACATTCGCATTCAAGATCCGCAAACGAATATGACCCATTATCCATATATGTATGAAAATGGAGAGCGCGTTTTTCTGGAGCCACAACCCTACAGAGTGCAAGGCTTTACTCATTATGTTCTTAGCACCCGCGAAACAGTGGTCATCAACGAAAACCTGTTGGAAGAGGAAAAGAAGTACGACAGCTTTACCATTCCCGGCACGGAATCTGAAAAATCAGTGATCTTTGTCCCATTGGTGACAGGAGATCAGGCGCGTGGGTTGATCAACCTTGCCAGTATGGAAGAACATGCATTCAGCGACTCGGATGTGCGTTTACTGCAAACCCTCGCCAACTCAATGAGTGTGGCGCTCGAAAACGCCCGCCTCTTCGATGAGACCCAGCGCCTGCTCAAGATCACCGAAGAACGTGCAGCCGAACTTGCCATCATTAACACCCTCGGAAAGGTCCTTGGGCAAACCCTTGATGTAGAAGCGTTGACCTATACCGTGGGCGAAAATATCCGCAACATCTTCAAAGCCGATGTGGTGGACGTTTTACTCTTTGATTCTTTCAGGCAGATGGTCCGGCTTGCGTACAGTTACTTTGACGATCAATATTATTTTGATGAACCGCCGTGGGAGCTGGGTGAGGAGGGGCTTACCTCAAGGGTGATCCGCAGTCGACAGCCGCTGCTGCTGCACACCGCCGAGGAAATGGCTCAGCAGGGCGCGGCAGCCTACCTCAATTCTCCCGGCGAAGGTCAAGATCCGGAATCCTATCTCGGGGTACCGATCCTCATTGGCGAAAAAGTTTTGGGTGTTGTGGATGTGCAAAGTTATGACAAACACGCATTCAATGAAGATAATTTGCGCCTGCTGCAAACGCTTTCTTCCAACATTGGCGTGACGCTTGAAAATGCGCGTCTGTTCGACGAGACCCGCCGCCTGCTCAAGGAGACCGAGCAGAACAATTCCGAATTGACGATGATCAATTCCATACAACAGGATCTGGTCTCAAATCTGGACGCAGAAAAGATCTTCAAGTCTGTGGGCAGGAAGTTGACGGAAACCTTCAATGTTCACACGGCTGCGATCTACACCATCGATTACGACACGAAGACGTTGTCGTATGAATATGCCTATGAACACGGCAAGGAATGGGAAATTGCTCCCAAGCCAGCCACCGGCTTGCATATTCACATTCTCAATGAGGTTGTTTCCACGCGGAAGAGTTTTGTGGTTAATACTGGTTTCACCGAATTCGCGGCGCAATTTCCCGACTTCAAATCCTCCCGCTCACAGCCGCCAAAATCTTTGTGCGCAGTTCCCATCCTCATCCGCAAGAACTCCATCACAGGGATCTCCCTGCAAAATCTGGAGACCGAGAATTACTTCACAGATTCTTCCATGCGCCTGTTGGAGACGATCTCTAATGCGATGGGAGTGGCACTCGAAGGCGCGCGCTTGTTCGATGAGACCGAACGTTTATTGCGGGAGACCGAGCAGCGCAATACCGAGCTTGGCATCATCAATAGTATCAGTCAGGCCTTGACCCAGGAACTGGACCTGCAATCTCTGGTTGATCAGGTTGGCGATAAATTGCGGGCGGCGATCCAGACCGATAACATCGGCATTGGTTTGTATAACAATGAATCCAAGCTGCTCACATCTGTTTATGTGTACAAGAACAATGCGCGGGTATATCCGGTTCCAACCCCGCTCTCGCCGTTCAGTCTGCGGCTTGCGCGGCAGGGAAAGTCGTTGATCGCGAACGAGGTGACCCCTGAGATATGGGAGAAATTTGGCTCGGGTCTGACCTTTGGCAGCGAGATCCCCTTGTCTGTCATTATGATCCCGATCCTCACCGGCAACACCCTGATCGGCGGGATCACTGTTCAGGATTTCAAAACAAGGAACGCATTCCCGGATTCTCTGGTGCGCATGTTGGAGACCATTGCTTCGAACATGGGCACGGCCATTCAGAATGCCCGCCTCTTCAAAGAGACTCAGCGCCTGCTGAAAGAGACCGAGCAGCGCGCTGCTGAGCTGGGCGCCATCAGCACGGTGACTCAGGCTCTGGTGGCAGAAACCGAATTGGATAACTTGATCCAGCTCATCGGAAGACAGACCCGCGCGATCTTCGAAGCGGACGTGGCTTATCTGGCAATGCTCGATCCAAAGACCGAACTCATCCACTTCCGATATCAACATGGAGATGAATTCGTTCCCTTGAAATTTGGCGAGGGGTTAACCAGCCGGATCATTCAGACGGGCGAGCCGCTCTTGATCAACAAGGATGTTACTGCTCGAAGCAGGGAGATCGGCGCAACAAATGTCGGCAGGGATGTATTGTCCTATCTTGGGGTGCCGATCCATGCCGGTGGGGAAGTGCTGGGCGTGCTTAGTGTGCAAAGCACCGAGCGTGAAGGAGCCTTCGATAACGATTCTCTGCGCCTGTTGACGACGATTGCCGCCAACGCCGGCTCCGCCATTCACACGGCTCAACTGCATGCTGAAACTCAGCGGCGTGCTTTCCAGATGGCTACCATTGCCAATGTGGGGCGCGAGCTATCATCCACACTTGACCTTGAGACCGTCACGCGCAGCGTGGTGGAAAATGTGCACAGCCTGTTCTCCGCCCGTGACACCATCCTGCGTCTGGTCGATACAGACGGCGTGACCCTGCGGACTGCGTTGGCTTTGGGTCTCTATGCCGAAGAAAATTCCATTGACATCCTCCAGGTGGGAAGCGGCATCACCGGCACCATTGCCCGGACCGGCATTGCTGAAGTGATCGACAATGTGGAATTGGATCCGCGCGGCTTGCACGTGGCTGGCACACCCGATAAGGAGGAAGTCCCTGAAACATTGATGATCGCTCCATTGATCGCGAGTAATCGCACCATTGGCGTGCTCTCGGTTTATAAAGACCGCACCGACGGGACCTTCTCGCAAGTCGATCTGGACTTCCTCACCGGGCTTGGGCGGCAGGCAGCCATCGCGATCGAGAACTCACGCCTGTTCCATGAAGCCCGCTCGGCGCGTGCTTCCGCGGAGCATGCCAACCAAGCCAAGAGCACCTTCCTGGCGAACATGTCGCATGAACTTCGCACCCCTTTGAACGCCATCATCGGTTTCACACGGATCGTCCGCAAGAAGTCTGAAGGCATATTGCCCGAAAAGCAAACCGACAATCTGGATAAGGTGCTCTCGAGCAGCGAGCATTTGCTTGGGTTGATCAACACAGTTCTGGACATCGCAAAGATCGAAGCCGGTCGCATGGATGTGCAAGCCTCGAACTTCAGCATCAACATGCTGGCTGAACATTGTTTGAATGTAGCCGCTCCGCTGATAAAGCCTGCTGTCACTTTGGATAAAATCCTCGCTCCCGATCTGATGATCGTGCATTCCGATCAGGACAAGATCAAGCAGATCATACTTAATCTCTTGAGCAACGCCGCCAAATTCACGCATCAGGGCAAGATCACCCTGCGGGTCGATCACACCGCGGCGAACTTTGTGGTCTCTGTTCAGGATAGCGGCATAGGCATGAGCGAGGAAGCCCTGGGACGAATCTTTGAAGAATTTCAGCAAGCCGATACCAGCACCACTCGTCAATATGGAGGCACCGGGTTGGGGCTGGCGATCAGCCGCAACCTCGCGCGTCTGCTTGGCGGAGATCTGACCGCTGTAAGCGAGCTGGGTGTCGGCTCGACCTTCACACTCTCCCTTCCCATTCAATATTTGGATAAAAAATCCGCACCGGATTCAATTGCTTCGCCGGACAATAGCGCATCATCTTCGGACCCGGCACCTGCCTCCACCCAGCAGGCATTTCTGCAGCCCAAGCCAGATGCCGCCAAAAAACTTGTGTTGGTCATCGATGACGACCCGGATGCTGTCTACCTCCTGCAGGAAAATCTTGGAAACACTGAGTTTGAAGTGATCGGCACTCGCAGCGGAGCCTTGGGGCATCAACAAGCCCGCGAGCTTCAACCGCACGCCATTCTGCTCGACATCATGATGCCAGATAAGGACGGCTGGCAGGTCTTGCACGACTTGAAAGCCGACCCTTTGACAACCAACATCCCGGTGATCCTTCTGACGATCATTGACAAGAAAGCGCTGGGCTTCAAACTGGGCGCGTCTGCTTACCTGCTCAAGCCATTGGATCCCAGTATGGTATTGCAAACGCTCAAGCGGGTAGCTGCGAAAATGTCCGGCGCGTTGAAGCATGTTCTGGTCGTGGATGATGACCCGCACATCGCAGACATGTTGAGCCAGATCCTGCCGGCTTCCGAGTTCGTTCTGGATGCCGCGCCCGATGGGGTTGCCGGTCTTGAGTCTATTCAAAGAAGCCGCCCCGATGTGATCCTGCTCGACCTGATGATGCCCCGCCTCGATGGTTTTGGGGTCATCGAGCAGTTACGCCAAAATCCTGAAACCCGCGACCTGCCGGTCATTGTGATCAGCGCCAAGGAACTGACAGACGAAGAAGCGAAGAAATTAAAAGAGTCGGTCACCTTTGTAATGAAGAAGCAGGGCTTCGATGGCGAGAGATTGGTAAGAGAGATCAGCACTGCGCTCGAAAAATAAATCCTTAAAAGGTTGAATATGAAAACTGTATTGATCGTGGAAGACACGGACCTGAACATTGACCTGCTTACGCAATTGCTTGAAGATGATTACAACCTGCTGGTTGCCCGAGACGGGCAGGAGGGGGTAGCTATGGCTCTCGAACATACCCCCGATCTGATCCTCATGGACATCAACCTGCCCATCATAGACGGCTATGAAGCCACCCGCAGGATTCGCCGATCGATGGCTTCCACACCGATCATTGGGTTGTCTGCTCATGCCATGAGCGCCCATGAAAAAATGGCTCTGGATGCGGGCTGTTCAGACTATCTGACCAAACCCATAGATGACCAGTCATTGTTCGCCACCCTGAAGAAATATCTGGGGTAAATACCTGCTTGCTAAAAAACTCGAAGTTCGGGAAACAGAATCATGAATGAACGTCCCAAGATATTGATCGTCGATGACGAACCGTTTAATGTAGATTACCTGGAACAGGAACTTGAAGATCTCGAGTTCGATACCGTTTCTGCAGGCAATGGATTGGAAGCCCTGGAAATGGTAAAGAGGGAATCTCCAGACCTGATCCTGCTCGATATTATGATGCCGATCATGGATGGATTTGAAGTTCTGTCGCGCATCAAGGAATCTCCGGTCACTCGTGATATTCCGGTGATCATCATCTCCGCCCATAGCGACCTAAAGAGCATCGTGAAGGGAGTTCAGCAAGGCGCCGAAGATTACCTGCCCAAACCTTTTGAACCCATCTTGTTGAAAGCCCGCATCGATGCCAGCCTGACCCGAAAGAGATTTCGCGATCAGGAGGTTGAGTATCTGCGTCAGGTGGAACTGCTGACGAATGCCGCGGATGCGATCGAGAACAGCAGCTATGATTCAGGCATGATCGAGTCTGTTGCGGCGCGGAAGGATGCGCTCGGCGAATTGGCGCGCGTGTTCGCCAACATGGCAGAGGAAGTGCGTGCCCGTGAGCAGAGATTGAAGCATCAAATTCTACAAATGCAAATGGACATTCAAGAGCAGCAATTGGAAAAGTCTGCGAATGTTGCGGCTTATATCCCAATGGACCGCCGGCAGGCGATGGCGCAGGGGATTAGCCTGCCGGGATCTGCGCAGGGGACTGCTTTGTTCGCAGATGTCTCTGGTTTTACGCCGTTGACCGAGTCGCTGGCGAACGAGCTTGGTTTGCAGCGCGGCGCCGAGGAGATCCTTCGGCATCTCAATCGCATTTACACCGTGTTGATCGACGCGGTGCATCGCTATGGCGGCAGTGTGATCGCCTTCAGCGGCGATGCGATTACCTGCTGGTTCGACGATCTTGACCTTGCCGGCAGGCAGCGCCCGGGCACATCCATTGAGCGCGCTTCTGCCTGTGCGCTTGCCATGCAGGCTGGTATGCGGCAGTTCAAGACCATCATGACGCCGGCTGGGATGACCATCACGCTGGCTATTAAAGTTGCTGTGGCGGCCGGCTCTGCCCGCAGGTTCTTGGTCGGTGATCCTTCATTGCATCAGATCGATGTATTGGCCGGAAACCTGCTGTCCATTCTGGCAGATGCCGAGCAGCATGCCAATCGTGATGAGGTTGTGCTTGTCGCTACGGGCGTTTCTGATCTTGAAGAAAGGTTCATCGTTTCTGAATGGCGCGCTGAAAAAAGATTGGCCGTCGTCACCGGGCTGATGAAGGATGTTGCCCCTGTGCCCTGGGATGATATGCCCATCTCTGCCATCCCTGAAGCGCAGGCTCAGCCCTGGATGCTTCCGGCGGTCTTTGAAAAGGTTCGCGCGGGCAAGAGCGATCTGCTTTCGGAATTGCGTCCCGCCGCCACCTTGTTCTTGAAGTTCGACGGTTTGGAATATGACTCTGATCCGCAGGCAGGCCCGAGACTCGACTCATTCATCCGTTGGGTGGATCAGGTCACAGTCAAGTATGGCGGATCGCTGCTTCAATTGGTGGTGGGGGATAAAGGAAACTACATCCATATCGTGTTCGGGGCCCCTGTTGCCCATAATGACGATGCGATCCAGGCTGTGCTTGCGGCGTTGGAGTTTACGGTCCTGCCCGACCATTTGCATTTTATTGCCAACCTGCAGGTTGGTCTTGCCTATGGTCAGATGCGTGTCGGCGCGTATGGCGGTGCCGCGCATCGAACCTACGGAGCGATGGGAGATAAAACCAACCTTGCTGCGCGGCTGATGCAGGCCGCTCCTGCCGCTGCCCCCGGTCATGGAAGAATATTATGCGACGCTTCCATTTACGAAGCCACCCTGTCACATTTTGAATTTGAATCTTTGCCTCCCATTCTTGTAAAAGGTAAGTCCCGTCCCGTGCCGGTTTATCGCCCTGTGCGCCACTTGGGGAAGGGAGATTCGTCACCTTCGAATCTGGTTGGTCGCACAGTGGAGCGGGCCTTGCTTATCGATCGTCTTGCGCCGGCTGCTCAGTTAACTTTGAAAGTGGCTAGCGTGATCGGGCAGGTATTCTCTCTCGATACGCTTTCGGCGATCTATCCGGAGCCGTTGGAGCAGGATCAATTGCTTGGACATTTGCAATCATTGTCTGAGTTGGATCTGATCGTGAAGCGTTCCACTGAAACGGCAAGTTACAGTTTCAAAGATCCGCTGACCCATGAAGCAGCCTATTCGTTAATGTTGTTTGCCCAGCGCCGGCAATTGCACACTGCGCTGGCTGAGCTGCTTGAACAGTCCCCGGCAGCGATCCTTCCGTACGCAGACCTTGCCCATCATTGGCAGTCTGCAGATGATGTGGCGAAAGCGGTGTATTATCTTGAAAAGGCCGGCGAGTACGCCCGCGAGCATGGAGAATACGAAGAGGCCAGCCGGTATTTCAATGCCTCGCTGGCATTGAACAGCAAGCCGGTTTCATTTCAATGAGTTTAGGTTGATCCGTTTGAAAATAGATCGATAATTTCTTGTGGAATGGCGCGCGGACTGCCCGTTGTGATATCGACAAAGACCCAATCTGTTTCTCCGCGCACAACGACCCTGCCGTCTGACCTGCGGATGAATTCATACTTCCGCAGTGACCTGACCTTTCGCATGTTTTCGATCCATGTGCGGATTTCGATCTCTTCGGCTGCGTAAGCTGGAAGCAGATACTCGACCCTGTGCTCACGCACCACCCAGGTAAATTCTGCCCCTTGAGCGGTCACCCCGCCAAGAGAGGAGTAATGCTCCACGGCGATGTCTTGCATCCACTGCACGTAAGCCACATTATTGACATGCCTGTTCTCGTCAATCGCGCTTTCCGGGATCAGGATGATTTTTGAATAGATTTTGAAAACTGGCATTTTAACTGGGGTGCATTACCCAACACGGTCCAGCAGTTCTTTCACACGCGCTATCAAGTCCTCTACACGGAAGGGCTTGGTTAAGTAGTCATCTGCGCCTGCGCCAAATGCAACGACCTTGCTGTCGTTGTCATCCAGGGCGGTTACGATAATGACGGGAGTGAATGTGAAGCGCGGATATTCACGCAGCATTCTGCAAACTTTGAATCCGTCGGGGTCGGGCATCATCAGGTCTAGGACGATCAGGTCTGGGACATACGTGAGTGCGGAATGAATGGCTTGAGTGCTGTCATTGATCGCCAGGGTTTCAAATCCCTGCCCGGAGAGAACTTTTTCGATCAGGGTGGTGGCCATATAGTCGTCGTCGATGATGAGGATTTTTGTCATGATCTGGTCCTAGCGAATATTGAGAATGAGTCAGCGCGGGCATTTCAGGGCTGTTACAGGCAATTATACCTTTGAGAAAGAAAAAAGGCCATTCCTCCCAGTTCGGTTGCAGGAGGAGTTTTCCCAGCCTGCGTAAAAAAATAACATACCCCCGCGAACATGGCGGGGGTATGTTGTAATTCAACTATTTAAGCCGGCTGAAGAAGGGCATTGATCTTGGCGATCAGATCTTTTTGCATGAAAGGCTTCGAAAGAAAATCTCTTGCACCGGCGTGGAACGCATCTTTTTTGCTGCCGATATCGTTCAATGCAGAGACGATGATCACTGGGATGTCCTTAAGCCCGGGCGTTGCCTTCAACATCTTACAGAGTTGTATCCCGTTGATCTTCGGCATCATAATATCCAGAAGGATCAGATCGGGCACAACCGTGCTGACAGCTTCCACTGCTTCGGTGCTGTTGTTGATCGAAGATGCTTGATGCCCATTGAGTTTGACCATGCCCTCGAGCAGTTTTGTGGTCTGTGAATCGTCGTCGATAATCAAGATTTTTGCCATTGGAAGTTTTCCTTTTGAGCAGATTCTTGAACCCTTATTTAGACAATTATACCCGTATTACTGAAAATTCAAGTAATGGAAAGACCGATTCAAAAGCGGGCGGAGAAATCGGGGCGCTCAGGCGTCTCCGTCCAGCATGTACTCAATGGTGGAAACAACTTCCTCAAAGATGAAGGGTTTTGCGAGATACCCGTTCGCGCCAAAAATGGTTGCATCGCTATTGCTGATCTCCATGGCGGTGATGATCAGAATCGGGGTATCGAAAAACTTTGGGTCAGCGCGAAGCATCTTGCAGATCTGGAATCCGTCCGGCGCGGGCATCATCAAGTCCAGGATGATGAGGTCGGGCAGGATCTTGTTTGCAGTTAGCATCGCCTTGGAACTGTCGGTGATCCCCATGACTTCGAATCCTTCCGACGAGAGGTATTTTTTTAATAAATTTGTGACCTGGATATCATCGTCTACGATCAAGATTTTGGTCATTTTCTTTTCCGAATGATCTGGGATGTTTACATTAAAAAGCAGGCCAATCTTACAATTAAAAAAACACATTGCAAGTTTTCAATTCATTGCAATGTGCGGACTTCGATTTATGGTTGATTCGATCTTGCCTGCTCTTTTAGCTGCTGCCAGAACCGGTGAACAGCCTCCTCTGGAAGATCGAGCCAGCGGATGACATCCTTTTGAGTGTTGAAGATGCCAAAGTTGGACGGGGCTTCCGGCGACATTAATTTGAATGCTTCCGCCAGAAAATTAAGGCTTGAACTCTTGGTGAGGACGGCCGTTCGCCCGATCTCTTTACCCATTCGTTTTGATTCTTTTGACTTCTCGAGCGCGAAGTGCAGGTCAAATATGGACACTTCCAGGTAGGCCTGGCTGGCATCAATGATGATGTTCATCAGAGGGCGGAGCCGAGGGTCGAAAGCAACTTTATCTCCCGTCTTGAAAAACTCACTCGCGTTGAATGTTCCATTGCAAACATATACAACAAGATTCAAGTCTGGGTCGATGTCATAATATACCGGCATAATTCCTCGAATAATGTAGTTGGATAATTAAGGGCGGCTAACAGCGCCGGATTGTAATTTAAAAACCACATTGTTGAAAGTTCAGCCCGTCATAAGCTTATCGACCGCTTCAGCCAATTCCTTCAGGTTGCTGACCTTGAGCACATTGCTGCAGAGCGAGGCGTATTTGGGCATGTCGCTATCCCCGTGCCACATGCTTTGAGGTTCAGGATTCAGCCAAATGGTCCGTGTGGACCGGCGGGACATGGCGGAGAAAATTTCAAGGCGCGGGTCATTGTAATTGTTGCGTCCATCTCCAACGATGAGCAGGGTTGTCCCGCTGTTGAGGGTATCCATATACCCATCGTTAAAATTGCCTAGAGCCCGGCCGAGATCGGTGTTGTAATGTCCACTGGGCATTCGCCATAGAACAGATTGGATCGCTTCATCGGCATTCGATCCGTTGAAATCTTCCGAGATCGATTCGAGGTGATCGATGAATGCGAATGCGTGGGTCTTGCGGACTTGCCCTTGCAGCGCGAAAAGAAAACTCAACATCAATTCTGAGCAGAAGCGCATGGATGTGCTGACATCGCAGATCACCACGATCTTTGGTTTTCGTACGCGGTCCTTGTGTTTGATTTCCATCGGCACGCCCTGGTATTTGAGATTGGCGCGGATGGTTGCCTTGGGGTCAAGCTGCCCGCTTTTCATTCTTTTTTGCCGCAGTGCGATGCGGGTGCGCAAAGCAGCCGCGAGACGTTTCACCTCGCGTTGTAAAAGTTTTTTTTCTGAATCTGACAGCGCTTGAAACGGACGATTCATCAGATTGTCGATATTCTCGCCGCGTGGACGCTCGCTCAGGTTTTCGGCGATGCGTTCGCCGGCAAATTGTTCGATCTGTTCTTGCATGCCCTGCATGTTCTGGCGGACCATTTCGCGAATCTGATCCACACGCTCGCGATTCATTCCCATCTGCTCAAGCTGTTCCATCAACTCGCGCATCGCCTTCTGCACTTCAGGGAATGCCATGGCGCGCATCATACGCTGCGCCATCCATTTTTGATAGTTGAGGTCGTCGGCCTGATTCAGTCCGACGAGTTGCGCGAGCGCTTCCAGTTCAGACTTGGTGAGCGGCTCGCCGTTCATCAGCCTTTCCATTCGCTGCCGGAGCTGCTCTGTGAATTGCTTCAGCGCTTCGGCCAACATTTGGATCTCCTCGGGTGTCAGGTCATCAGATGGATTTCCGCCCATCGCTGGCGGCTGACCAGACCCAAAGAAAAGGGGAAAGAGTTTTTCGAAAGTGGAAAGGTCTTTGACGTCTTTGATGAGGGTGGCGCGCAGGGACAGTCGGAACGACTCGCGGTCTTGAATGCCCATCAGGTCCACCGCAGAAAAAGCCTCGGCAGACTCGGCAAGAGACACGCGCACCCCGCTGGCGCGTAAGGCTGCAATTAACTGTAAAATGCGGGATTCCATACTTCATCAACCTTTATCAATTAAACGATGGGGAATTTTTGTCTGCCCGATCAATTGCCGGAGAATCTTCCAAGATCATCTGCGGGTCTTTGTTTGGGCTGCGGCGGGTTGAGCAGCTGTCGTTTCGCCTTTTGCAGGTCGGCTTCGTGTTTGAGCAAGACCGAAAGAGTGTCTTCCAATACATCCTTGTCCAAATTGGATGCGTTCAATGCCACAAGGGCATTCGCCCAATCCAACGTCTCGCTGATGGAAGGGGATTTTCGCATGTCTGCCTTGCGGAGCCGCTGAACAAATTCCACGGCCTGCTGTGCCAGTTTGGGATTCAGGTTTGGAACCTTTAATCTCACCACGGCAAGTTCTTCCTGCAGATTGGGGTAATCAATGAAGAGATACAAGCAGCGCCGCTTCAATGCTTCAGATAACTCGCGCGTGTTGTTGGAGGTCAAGATCACAAACGGCTTGTGCTTTGCAGAGAGCGTACCCAGTTCAGGCACAGATACTTGAAAGTCGCTCAGGACTTCCAATAAAAAGGCCTCGAACTCCGCATCGGCGCGATCGATCTCGTCAATGAGAAGCACGGTGGGTTGGTCGCTCAGGATCGCTTTTAATAACGGGCGCTGCAACAGGAAGCGGTTCGAGAAAAAGACATCCTCTTCCTTCGCCAGCCTGTCTGCAGCTTCGGTCAGTGACTCTGCCTTGCCGAGTGTGTCGTTGAGTTTGTCACGCAGCAATTGGGTATAAAGCAGTTGTTTGGAATATTCCCATTCATACAGCGCCTTGGATTCGTCCAACCCTTCGTAGCATTGCAGGCGGATCAACTCCCGGCCGGTCGCAGATGCGATAGCCTTGGCTAATTCCGTTTTGCCTACGCCGGCCGGACCTTCAGCAAGAAGCGGCTTGCCTAATTTTTGCGCGAGAAAAACGATGGTCGCGATCTCGTCCGAGGCAATGTACCTTTGATCGGAAAGTTCTTTTTTTACTGTGGTAGTCGAGTTAAATAAAGTTGTCATTTATCACCTGTAATGTTCCTGATGAGGAATGGGTTGGTTATCTTTCCTGCCTGTTTATTCAGAGGAGTAGAAAGCCTTGTGGAATTCCACCTTGCCCGTTGGGATTTCTTCATAAAAAGGCAGAGCCATGAAATATTCGGGAGCGGGTGACCCTTCGTAGGTCAAGCCCGGATGGGTCTTAAATCCAAATCGATGGTAATACCCAGGGTTGCCCACAAGCACGCTGCCCTTTGCGCCGTTTTCGCGGAGCATGGATAGCCCGACCCCGATCAGCTTTGAACCAATGCCATGTTTTTGCAATTCAGGCAGAACCGAAATAGGACCGAGACCAAACCAGCCGATGTCCAGCCCATTGATGTGGACGACGGAAAACCCAACGTGCCCGACCACCCTTGAATTTGCTTCTGCCACGAGTGAGAGGCTCAACGCACCAGCCTTTCGCAGCCTTTCGATGATGAGCGGCTCGGTTTGATCGCTATAGGGTTTGCCGGCAAAAGCCAGGGCAGTGACCTGCCCAATGAACTGGATATCTTCCGGAGTTTCAGAGCGGATGAGGATGTTCATTAAAAATGTGTCCGTGGGAATTATTTCAAGCTTTGATAAATCTCAAGATTGGCGCGCAATTCCTTCTCTGGCGCGTAGTCATTGAGCACTTTTTCACGGGCTGACTTGCCGAGGCGAGTTCTTTCTTCTGTGTCTCGTAAAAGATTGATCGTGGTTTTTACAAAGGTGGCGACATCGCGCACAGGGACGGTCTTGCCTGTGATGCCATCTTCGATCACTTCCATGATCCCTCCAACGGGTGTGGCAACGACCGGCAGTTCACAAGCCATCGCTTCTAAAATAGCGTTGGGCATGCCGTCTCGCAGGGAAGGATGAACAAAAACATCCATCAATGAATAGTAGGCAGGCAGGTCTTTGTGCGGCACACTGCCCGTGACGACGATCCGTGTGTCGGGATTGTTGCGATGGAAGTCTTCGAAGGCTTGCTGATACTCTCCCGCGCGGACACTGCCCACGATCAGGAGGGTGCAGGGTACCATTTTATTTATTTGCGTGTATCCAAGCAGGAGAGTCGAAAATCCTTTTTTTGATCGCAGCTCACCTGCGAAGCCGACCACGAATCTTTGTTCATCCAGTCCCAGCGACTTTGCCAGCGCGTTGTTTTTCGCCACTTTTTTGAAGAGATCAGTATCCACTCCGTTGGGGATGATGTGGATCGGTCGGTCAATGAATGCTTTGGCTTTCTTCGCCAATTCAATGGCGTTGGTGGTGACCGCGCTGGCGTTTTGCAATGCGTACATCACATGCGAGAATCTGCCTGGGTCAAAAGCAGATCGCTCGATGTCGTTGCCGCGGATGCTGACCACGCTGGGGATGTTGAGGTATTTGCCGGTGTACGCGGCGACAAATCCGGCTTGCGGCAAAAAGTAGGCGTGAACCAGATCGAATGGTTCGCGCTTGTGCTCCTCCACGATGAGCTCGAACCAATCAACCAGAGTATCGTCCATGTGCTTTTGCGCGCCAAAGCGGGTGACGCTGACCTTGTGATGGGGGAGAGTCCGCTTTTCGGAGGCTGGCAGGCTTTGGGTCGGGCTGAAGACACGCACCTGATGTCCAGCGGTGGCAAGCAGTTGGGCGATCCGCTCGGTTGAGATTGCTAGCCCGCCGATGTCTGGTGTATACTTTTCTGAAAGAAAGGCAATTTTCATGAGGTGTCCTGATGGCAGAAAAATGTGAAATGATTATTGGCTATCTAGTTCCGCATCGCTGCGAAAATCCTTCGTTGGGCAGGTGTATCCAATGCGGGCGCGGATTTTGCGACGAACATACCAATCAGACTCGGGAAGGGCGAGTGTGTATTGCCTGCCAGCAGGGATTAGAGATGCCGGTAGCCTTGCCTATCGCCGCGACGCTCTTCACGCCGACCGATCTCGACGCCTTTGGAAGATCCAGCCGTTACAATGACTCTGATGATGATAGCGGCGATATGTTCTCCGACTTGAGTTAAACCGATGAACATTATCCTGCTTCATGGGCAGGGTCGTACCACGTTTGCCATGAAGCTTTTGGGCTTTCGTTTGCAAAGGCTTGGGTATCAGGTAAGGTACTTTCGCTATTATACAAGGCGGGAAAAATTTACCGACATTGTGCAGCGCTTGATCGATGCCGTATGTTCATTACCACGGGATGAGCCTTTTGCTTTGGTGGGACATTCAATGGGAGGCGTGATTGCTCGTGCCAGTTTGCCTTCGCTTTCCCACGCCCCGGTTCATTTAATTTTGCTGGCTTCACCGAGCCGCCCGCCGAAGATGGGTCCTCTGGCAAGGCGCAACCCGCTTTATACCTACCTAACTTATGAATGCGGTCAACTTGTGACGAGCGCCGCATTTTATGAAAGCCTGCCCAAGCCAGCAGTTCCCGTGACTGTCATCGCCGGGACGGGAGGTCCGCGCGGCAGGTGGTTCCCCTTGGGTCAGGAAACGAATGACTCAGTCCTGACCGTGCAAGAGACCAGCCTTGAGGCTGCCCGTGAAATGATCCTTGTGCCGGCTTTGCATACCTTCATCATGAACTCAAGAGAAGCTTTGGGTCATATCGACCGAATTTTGAAGCAGGCTCATTTGCAAGCCGGGTGATGAAGATCAATACGGCCCGATCGTATCCCAGATCTGTTTGTTCTCCAAAATAAAATCATCGCACCGCTGACAGGGTTTGAGCGAAGGCGGGTGCATTTTCTGGCGCACAGCCTGATACGCCGCGCCTTCCCAAATTTCCTTGAAAGACTGCTTGCGGATATCGCCCAGCGGGGGGATCTGTTCGCGGGTCATGCAGCACACATAAACCAGTCCGTTGAAGTCGACCAGACTATGAGTCCATGGGGCGTAGCAGGGATGCTTGCCATAGTAGCCAAAGGCGTATCTGCCAGCGCGTCCCAGGCGGACCTCAGACTCGTCCCTGCCAAATGGGAAGGCGTCTTCATCTGCGATATTAATGCCCAGATCGCCTGCGCGTTTTTCGATGTGAGGGGCGATCTCTTCGTTGAACAACGCAATATCTTTTCTGCGCATGGACAGGTGCTCGCCGCAATGGTCGTCCACAGGGATGAGGTTGATCCCGTCTGCGCCGAGTTCGTGGGCGAGGTCTGGTAACCCGGCGAGGCTGAAGTAATTTTCACGGCTGACCACGGTATTAATGCGCACAGTGATCTTCCCTTTGCGGGCGTACTTGCTAAATAAAGACACTGCTTTTGTGGTGAGTTTGAAAGACCCCTCCACGCCGCGTACTTTCTCGTGAACTTTGCGAATGGGTGAATCGATGGAAACATTCACCCCGCGCAGACCGGCGGTGATGAGGGCTTTGGCTTTTTCTTTGTCGATCAATGTTCCATTGGTGGTGAGAGTGACCCGCATGCCCAGATCGGTGGCGTGTGCCACAAGGTCTGGCAATTGCGGTCTCAACATCGGCTCCCCGCCCGAAAAATGGATCTTCTTGCAGCCGAGTTCTCCAAGTTCAGTAATGACCTGCTTGAAGCGTTCCATCGAGATGGGCGCTTCGCGCGTCTCGCGCCAGTGCTTGCACATCTCGCATTTGAGATTGCATCCGTAATTCACCTTGATCTTGACATAAAGCGGCTTGAACGCGCGCGCATTCAAAACCGCTTTACGGAAATCATCCTTCTCGTTGGAGATGGTTTCAAGGCTGTACATGATCAGGTTCAGATGCGGGGGAATCTACGGCAGGGGACGTTTTAATATCATCCGCCAGCGCCCTTCGCTTTCGCTGACCGTGTTGATGCCAGCCAGTTCCCAGCCCTCCAAGCCGATCTCTTCCAAAAACTTATGGATGTTCAATCGGTCGGTCACGCCGTGGAAGTGCCCCGAACTTTCCTTGACCCTTTTCTCGTCGATGTAGATGACCTCATCGTCGGTGGCTTCTACGTACAAGTATTCCCATTTGATCATGGTGTTGCTCCTTGTGAGATGACTTTCAGCCGGGATAGGATGGGTGCGCAGTGCTTTGCATGGATGATCTATTTAATTGATTTTACCCGATTAGGAAATAAGATTTCAAACAGGTGAATAATGCTGTAAAATCCAGCCTTGCAATGCGGTCAACCATCTCCTTTTCTTTCATTTTCCCATGCGCCTAAAAGCTGACCTTACTCTCTTTCTTATTTCCATCATCTGGGGTTCTGCCTTTGTCGCCCAACGTATAGCGGGACAAATGGGTGGTGTATATTATTTCAACGGCGCTCGTTATCTGCTGGCGGCACTGGTTGTCCTGCCTTTTGTCGGCAGGATAAATTTCTCGTCCATGCCGCGCCGCCAATACAAGTGGATGTTTATTGCGGGCTTTTTCCTTTTCATGGGCAGCGCGCTTCAACAGGCGGGCATGGTTCACACCACCGCCGGGAACGCGGGCTTCATCACCAGTTTGTACGTGGTCCTCATCCCGATCATTCTTTTTCTTTTTTGGCGTGAGAAGCCGCACTGGTTGTACATTGGCGCGGTGATCTTGTCTGGGGTGGGCGCTTTTCTCCTCTCAACGGGCGGCCGGTTCGAGGTCAAGCCCGGAGATGCGCTTGAAATGGCAGGCGCTTTATTTTGGGCGTTTCACGTCATCATCCTTGGCAAGTACGCTTCGAAATTTGAAGCCATGTCATTTTCAGTGGGACAGCTTTTTGTGTGCGCGATCCTGAATTTGGGGTGGGGGGCATTTACCGAGCCATTCATCTCTTTGAGCGCGCCTCTCTTATTTGCCATTGCGTACACGGCGTTATTCTCTCTTGGCTTGTGCTATACCCTGCAGGTGTGGGCACAGCGACATTCACCGCCCGCCGATGCCGCGTTGATCTTGAGTCTCGAATCTGTTTTTGCAGTGCTTGCCGGCTGGTTGATCCTTGATGAACGGTTGTTGGGCATTCAGATCGTTGGTTGTGTGATGATCTTTACCGGAGTGGTGCTTTCG
Source organism: Anaerolineales bacterium (assembly GCA_017985935.1). Lineage (GTDB taxonomy): Bacteria > Chloroflexota > Anaerolineae > Anaerolineales > Villigracilaceae > Villigracilis. Next base: position 17,524 of record JAGNWT010000034.1, read on the forward strand.
CAGTTCAAAGAATGGACCTCTGGCACGATCGACCACGATCATCTTGTTGAAGGAAGATAATCAGTTATGACCGAAGAAAGAAACCTGATCGAAGAACTTGACCTGTCCTTTCATCCGCTCACTCAAAAGCTCTGGCACGATTTTGAATTGCTCTTTGGCAGACACGGCGCTTGCGGCGGTTGCTGGTGCATGCATTGGAAACTTCGTGGAAAGGATTTTAGCGAGAATGCCGGCGATTCTGCGCGGCAGATGCAAAAGTCCATTGTAGATGCGAAGACCATTCCGGGTCTGCTGGCATACTCCGAAGGGTATCCGGTCGGGTGGATCGCGGTCGAGCCGCGCAGCGCATATCCCAAACTGGCGCATTCGCGTGTCCTCAAGCCGGTGGACGATCAGGATGTGTGGTCGGTCACTTGTTTTTTTGTTGAAAGAAAACACCGCCGTAAAGGCATCACAGTGGAATTGATCAAAGCCGCTGTTGACTATGTGAAGAGCAAGGGCGGTAGAATTGTGGAAGGCTACCCTGTTGATTCGCAAACGCAGCAGGCAGACTCATTCATCTACACTGGCGCGGCATCTGCGTTCGCGCAGGCCGGCTTTGAAGAGGTCGCGCGTCACTCGCCGACCCGTCCCATCTTTCGTTACTCCATCAAATAATTGAGCGCCACTTTTCAACCCCCGTCCAAATCATTGACCGCCCGCGATTATCAATTCATCGCGCTGGCAGTTTTAGTATTCATCGCAATTTGTTACGGGCTGGTCCGATCAAATTTAACTCTGAAGGGCGGCGGCGACTTTTATGTCCACTGGGTTGCTGCGCGCGCCTTTCTATTCGATAATGTTGACCCTTATGGCGCCGAGGTTCCCAACCGCGTGCAAAAATTGGTATACGAAAACGGCGCCCAGACAGGGGACGAGCCCTATATTTTTGATACGCCCTTTCAGTTGCTTCAACTCTATTATCCTTTTGCGCTCTTTACCGACCCGCAGCTTGTTCGAGCGATATTTACATTACTTTTGGAATTGGCATTTTACTTGCTGATCGTGCTCAGCCTGCAGCTCACCGATTGGGAACCTCCGATCTCTTACACGGTGTTGTTCGTTTTCATGGCGGCTTTTAATTTTTATACATATCAGGCTATCCGTGAGGCAAACCCGGTCTTGATACTTGGGCTAATATATGCAGGGATCCTCTTCTCCATCCGCGCTGACTTGGACGAGGTGACCGGTGCATTAATGGCCTTCTCCCTGTACTATTGGGAAGTGGGCGGTCCGTTCCTTGTTTTAATTGTGCTGCGCATGTATTTTGAAAAACGTCAGCGGGTTCTGGCGGGTTTCTTCATGGCCGGTTTTATTCTGGTCTTCATTTCCTTCCTTTCCTATCCCAACTGGATCATTCCCTTCCTGCGCGCCACGGTCAACAACTTGCGCGCGGATTTTGGTCATAATCTCTTCACAATATTTATTTATATTTTTCCCGAGCAGGGAAGAACATACGCTCTCGTCTTTACCCTTTTGTTGATGATTGCCCTCGGTTATGAATGGAGTATTGCACGCGGCAGTGAGTACCGCCGCTTTTATTGGGCGGCCTGTCTTTCATTGGCTGCGGCTCCGCTTTTGGGCTTTCGAACTGAAATGGAACATCTGGCAATATTGATCATCCCATGGGCTTTGATTCTTTCCATCGTCTACGACCGTTGGCGCAGGTTTGGCGGAGCGCTGGTCATTCTCCTCATGCTACTCCTTCTGATCATCCCATGGACACTGCAATTGTTTGCGGTTGCTCGGTGGGGTGCGATCGTCCATGAAATGATCTTTATCTTCCTTCCGCTTTCCACCCTCGTAGGCTTATACTGGATTCGCTGGTGGGCGATCCGTCCGCCGCGTATTTTGAGCGATATTGCAAATCGTCTATAACCGACTTATTCATCATCTCTCATCATCATGTCCACCCGCACATATTTTTTCCTCTTCCTTTTTGGCCTTGCTGTGACGGTTTTCGTTGCTCAATTCCAGCCCATCCCCGGCTACCTCGACTCGGATTATTACTACGCGGGTGGAATTCAACTGGCAACCGGCAAAGGCTTTAACGAACCCTATCTTTGGAATTATCTGGACGGCACGACCTCGCTCCCGCATCCCTCTCACAGTTATTGGATGCCGCTCGCGTCCATTGTCTCTGCTTTGGGCATGTGGATAACCGGTCAAACCACTTACGCCTCGGCGAGATTGTTCTTTCTGCTCATTGCGGGGCTGCTATCCCCGTTGACTGCTGCGCTGGCGTACACCTTTTCCAAACGGCGTGACCTTGCCATCGCCTCGGGCGTGTTGGCGATCTTTTCTGTCTACAACGCGCCATTCGTCGGTGTGACCGATAACTTTAGCCTTTTCATGCTTTTTGGCGGTTTGTATTTCATCATTGCCACCCAGCTGATCGAGGACTCTGCAAGCAAACGCAATTGGTTTTTCCTCGGTTTGCTTGCCGGGCTTATGTCTCTGTCACGGAGTGATGGTCTGCTCTGGCTTGCGCTCACCGTTCTCTTCGCGCTTTGGCGCACCCCAAAAGAATCTTTTTCACGCCTCATTTTTCAAACCTCTCGCTCTTCGCTGCTTGCCTTGCTTGGTTTCCTGCTCATTATGTCTCCTTGGTACCTTCGCAACTTGAAGGCGTATGGCTCTTTCATGGCTCCCGGCGGAAGCCGCGCGCTCTGGCTTGCGAACTATGATCAGACCTTCATCTACCCGGCTTCAGAACTGACAAAGGAATCTTTCCTTGCTCTCGGCTGGGACCACATCCTCGCGGACCGAATCTGGGCGTTGAACAATAACCTGCAAAGCGGTTTCGCTGCGCATGGCGGAATCATATTATTTCCATTCATCGTGGCGGGCATCCTTTATTATTGGAAAGATGAACGGGTCAAACTTGCCAGCCTGGCTTGGTTGATTCTTTTTTTTGTCATGACCGTTCTTTTTCCCTTCGCGGGTGCGCGCGGCGCGTTCTTCCATGCGGGTGCTGCACTTCAGCCCATGTGGTGGGTACTGGCTCCGCTTGGATTGGAGTCGATCCTCGCATCCCTGCAGAAACGCGGGATCGGACATGAAGGCAATCGGTTCGTGTTTCGATCCGCATTGGTGATGGTCGCCATGATCCTGACGATCTATGTGGTCTATCTGCGAATTTTCACTTTGGGTTGGGGTGAAGGCGAAGACGCCGATTATCCGGTGATCGAGCAGTTTCTGCTTGAGCAGGGAATCGGTCAGAACGACATTGTCATCGTCCGCAATGCGCCGGGCTATTATCTCGCCACAAACCGCCCTGCGATCTCAATTCCTTACGGCGGCGAGCAGGCGATCCTTGCGGTCGCTGATCAGTTTGATGCTTATTATCTGATCCTTGAGCCCGAAGCCGCGCTGGATCCGCTGCAAGACCTTTTTCAGAATCCTGAAGATCAAAATAAATTCCATTACATGGGTGAGTTGGATGGCGCTCGCATTTACAAACTTGAAATCGAATAATTTTTTGCGTCGCGACATTGCTATCCTCGCGGGCGCGGTGATCCTGGTTACTGCCGCGTATCTGGCGATGAGTCAATTCACTTATGCCATCGGCTTCCCCCTCGACGATTCATGGATTCACCAAACCTATGCCCGCAACCTTGCCCTGCGCGGTGAGTGGGCTTTTCGTCCGGGTATTCCGTCCGCGGGTTCCACTGCTCCGCTTTGGTCTGCTTTGCTTGCCCTTGGTTTTCTTCTGCGCCTCTCGCCCTACATCTGGACATATCTTCTTGGCATGCTTACGCTCTTCGCATTGGCAGTTGTCTGCGAATGGGCTGTGCGCGCGCTCGTGAATTCTTATCGTCCGCGATATCCGTGGGTTGGAATTTTCATTGCTCTGGAATGGCATCTGGTTTGGGCTGGGATGTCTGGCATGGAAACCCTGCTTCATGGTCTGCTCGTCACCACTGTTTTGATCTTGTTGATGACAAACTCGCCTCGCTACCTGACCCTTGGCCTGCTCACCGGTTTATCGGTCTGGGTGCGCCCCGACGGCTTGACCCTGCTGGGTCCCGCATTGATGGCGATTCTGCTCAACCAACAAGATTCCCGTTTGCGTGTTTCTGCGATCACAAAATATCTCATCGGGTTTGGCTCTCTATTTCTTTTCTATTTGCTTTTCAATCTTGCCATTGGCGGCACGCCCATGCCGAATACTTTTTATGCCAAGCAGGCTGAGTATGCTTCGTGGCAGAGTCTTTCCATTTTTACGCGGCTGGGACAGATGTCTCTTCAATTGTTGGTTGGTCCCGGTCTTGTGTTGATTCCTGGCGTGGTTGGTTGGCTGGTCAAGTCTGTGAAGCAGAAAATGTGGGGGAGTCTCGCCGCTTTAATTTGGTGCGGCGGATATTTACTGCTCTACGTATCCCGCCTGCCTGTCTATCAGCATGGACGGTACATCATGCCTGCCATGCCGATCTTCTTCCTGTTTGGGTTGCTGGCGTTTGCTGAGTTTGATGCGGGGAAAATGTTCGATCGTTATCATTGGATCGGTCAGGTGGTCTGGCGCGGAAGCATTGCCATGCTGACCTTCGCATTCATCTTTCTTGGGGCGCAGTCTTACGCGAGGGATGTCGCTGTGATCGAAAGCGAAATGGTGGTCACTGCCAAATGGGTCGCAGCCAACCTGCCTCCCGACGTTTTGATCGCCGCTCACGATATTGGCGCGCTGGGCTACTTTGACCATCACGCATTGATCGACCTTGCCGGGCTTATATCCCCCGATGTCATTCCTTTCATCCGTGATGAACCTCAACTTGCAAACTACCTAAATCTACAGGGCGCTGATTTTCTGATCGCTTTTCCGGGCTTTTATCCTGTGATGACTGGAGATGCGCCGCAGGTTTTTGTGACGGAAAGCCCATTTACCTTGACCCTTGGCGAGAAAAATATGGTTGTTTATCTGTGGGAAACCCCTTAATGGGTTAAAATAAGTGGAAATATTTTTGAAAGAAATCCAAGAGAGAATAGGCGCGGGATGAACCAGATTACCCTTATCATCGTAGACGATCATCCATTGTTCCGTCAGGGCGTGGTGGATGCTTTGTCGCTTGAGCCCGACATGCGAATTATCGATCAGTCTGCCAATGGGGACGAGGCACTGGAGATGATCCGCACTAAAAAACCGACGATCGCCTTATTGGACGTGAACCTTCACGGCATGAACGGTCAGCAGGTAACACATCAGGTCTCACAGGACCGGCTTCCGACACGCATCATCCTAATGACAGGGTATGATGATATCGAGCAGGCTGTGCATGCCGCTCTTGCCGGCGCTTATGGGTATTGTTCCAAAGATATTCAGCCTCAGAATCTTTCGCGCATCATCCGCGAAGTTGCTGAAGGAAAGTATGTTTTTGATAATAATTTATTCACCCGCCGTGAACTGGAGCTGTGGGTGGAAGATAAAGTAGTGGGCGCGCGTCGGTCTTACAGTGAGCCCGGAACGCCTTTTCACCCGCTCTCTGACCGGGAAATGGAAGTGCTGGCCTGTGTGGTGCGCGGTATGAGCAACAAAGAGATCGCCAACCTGCTGGGCATTAGTCATCAAACGGTTAAGAATCATGTAACGGCTATTTTGCGCAAATTTGGTGTGGAAGATCGCACACAGGCGGTTGTTTTTGCTTTGAAGCGCGGTTGGGTAACCCTAAAGGATATGGACGTTCGTTCTCAGGAGTAATTGAAATGACTAATAGCGTTTCCAAAGAATACCAATCTGAGTTGGAAGAGACCCAGCGTTCGTTACGGGAAGTTACGTTGATGATCGAGCAAAGCCAGGGGGAGCTTTCGAAGATCGCCCAACGCAACACGGCCATCACCACTCACTTGCAGCAGGTGCAAAAACCGGGCGTCGCATCTGAAGAGATAAAAATGGCCTATGATTCTGCGCTGGATGTCCAGCAGAGGTTGTTGGTCATGCGCGGGCAATTGGAAAAGCTTCAAAACGATAAAAGTCATCTTGAAAAATACAAGACTCTCTTGGAGAAGGCCGTGTCTGGCGCGGGGGATTCCGCATCTACCATGGAAGCAGTGTCCACCGCCAAAAGCCAGATGGCGGGCATCGAGATGATCGTTAACGCTCAGGAGGCGGAACGCCAGCGGCTGTCCCGTCAAATGCATGATGGTCCCGCTCAAGCCTTGTCAAATTTCATCTTACAGGCTGAGATCGCCATGCGCCTGTTGGATATTGATGCCGTTCAGGCAAAAGAAGAGTTGGGAAACCTCCGAACTTCAGCAATGGGTACTTTCCAGAAAGTGCGCAACTTCATTTTTGAGCTGCGCCCGATGATGCTTGACGACTTGGGACTGGTGCCGACCTTGAAAAAGTACGCAGACGCTTTCAAAGAGCAGTCCAATATGGATGTGAGCGTGACCATTACCGGTACCGAGCGCAGGCTGGAGTCGTACCTTGAGGTGATGGTCTTCCGCGCGGTGCAGGAACTTTTGGGCAACGCTTCCCGCCATAGTCAAGCCACGATCGTCAAGATCCAGGTGGACCTTGGCAGTGAGGTGATACGCGTGAGTGTGGACGATAACGGGAAGGGTTTTGACGCGGAAACGCTCAAGGAATCCAATAACCTTGGATTGAAGTTGATCCGTGAAAGGTCTGAAATGTTGGGGGGTAATTTTGAGATCGACAGCGCTGCAGGGGCGGGAGCCAGAATATCCTTCTCGGTTCCGGCAAAAGTGTAGCAAAATCTCCATTCTTAAACTGGGCTGTTTGCAGGATTGTCAGGTCTTGGCAATCCTGTTGCCTTGGTTTACCGACTCCCAAAATGTAAAATTGGTCAAATTTTGGTATTTCCAAAACGGCCACTCAAATGTATAGTTGAGGTGAGAGCGGAGGAAAAATTATTAAAATAGTCCCTTTGTCTTTCTTGCAATCCTTTTACAATTTTGTATACTAACCATAATCGTTATGTTTTTCTTGTTTTTCTTGTATAATGAAACTGTTGTAATACATTAAATAAAGAACGTGATGAAAGGAGAAGGTTATGCGCCGTGGTCGAACACTAATACTTGTACTTCTCATCCTCATAATTGGTTTAGCCGTGGGATTTGTGGTTATTCGTCAATTAACAGCTACTCCCCCCACTCCCGAAGCCCCTGCAGGTGTTGAGGTATTTATCGCCGCTCAGAATATTTCCCAGGGAGGGGAAGTTACCGATGTCCTGCTGACAACGATAACCGTTCCGCCTGAGAACGTTCTTGCTGTGATGTACACCCGGGATGAAATGCCCCTGTTGGTTGGGAAGATCGCAAAATTCCCGCTCGATCAGGGTGTCGTGATCACCGAATCGATGGTTTCTGACGGTTCGTCCTCCCCGACAATTGCCGGTCCGCAGTGGGCGTCCTTGATTCCCGCCGGTATGACCGCCGTGACCATTCCCGCCGACCGCTTGTCCCTTGCGGGATATGGCGTGACAGGCGGCGCTCATGTTAATATCAACGCCTGCTTTAACTTCATCGATATTGACCCCGCTTTCCAAACCAAACTGCCCAACCTCTCTGCTGCACTGACCGGCACCGGGTTCGCAGGTGACGGCACTTTGCCGGCCCTGACCCTTGGCATTGGTGCGGCCGGTTCCCCTCAAGGCAGATTGGAACTTGATCCGTCTCTTCAACAGCCTTACTACCTCCTGCCTTCGGAAGCTCAGCGTCCGCGCATGGTGTGCCAGATGCTCTTGCAGGATGTGACGGTCATGCAGGTCGGGGATTTCCCGTCCGAAAAGACCACCGATCTGACCGCGCCCGCGCCTGTTGTTCCCGAAACGACAGACCCTGCCGCTGCTCCTGCTCCGGCTCCCACTCCGAAAGATATTGTGACCCTGCTTGTTTCTCCTCAGGATTCCATCACGATCTCATACCTCATTTTGACCGATGCCAAGTTGTCATTGACATTGAGGAATCCGACCGATCAAGCCCGTCAGGCTACCGAGGCTTCCACACTTCAATTCCTCTTGAGCCAATACAATATTCCGGTCCCGGCGAAACTGCCATACTCCCTGGCTTCTGAGAGCGAAAGCAACTTCATTGAGCCTGTGGTAGTTCCGACCCAATAAGCATTCAATCCTATTCACCCCAAATCATACAATTCAAACGATCGAAACTTTTCTCGAATTGTATGATTTGGGGATCGTCTAACTTCGGATAGCTGCATAAATCTTTTGTGTTTTAAGACGATCTTACTAGTTTTTTCAAAACGAATGGACGCATCAATATGGCCGCAGACAAAATTCGTGTACTGATCGTGGATGATATTGCAGAGACGCGCGAGAACGTTCGCAAGCTTCTGCAATTCGAGTCTGATGTAGAAGTAGTCAGCGTGGCGGGGTCTGGCAAGGATGGCATTAAGTTTGCCCAGGACCTGAATCCCGACGTTGTGCTTATGGATATCAACATGCCCGATATGGATGGTATATCTGCCACAGAAGTGATCCGGCAGAAGCAGCCCCATATTCAGGTCATCATACTTTCCGTCCAGAACGATCAAAACTATATGCGGCGTGCAATGCTGGCTGGCGCACGTGACTTTTTAACAAAACCTCCGATGGGCGATGAGTTGATCTCTGCGGTCCGCCGCGCAGGCGATATGGCTCGAATGGAGAAGGCGAAAGGTGCGCAGCAATTTGTGTCACCTGTGTCTGCAATGGGGTCATCTTCAATGATGACAGCCATGGCGCCAGTTTCAAAAGGCAAGATCATCATGGTGTACAGCCCCAAGGGCGGCACAGGATGTACGACAGTGGCGGTAAACCTTGCATTGGCGTTGCACAACAACGATACCCGCGCCGTGCTTGTGGATGCCAATCTGCAATTTGGCGATGTGGCTATCTTTGTAAATGAACAGGGGAAAAATACAATTCTTGAACTCGCTCCGCGTGTTGATGAATTGGAGCCGGAAATCGTTGAAGAAATATTGATCAAGCATGAAGCATCTGGGATCAGGATCCTGCCTGCGCCTCAGAGACCGGAAATGGCCGAGCAGGTCAGCGCCGATCAATTTACCAAGGTATTGCAATATCTTCAGCGAATATATGCCTATGTGGTGGTGGATACTTCTTCCATTCTGTCTGATGTGACACTGTCCACGATCGATGTCGCAGATATTCTTGTACTGGTGGCTACTCAGGAAATTCCCGCCATTAAGAATTCGCGCCTGTTTTTAGACCTGCTGCAATCAATGGGATTTGGCAAAGAACGAATCGTGTTTATGATGAACCGGTACGATAAGCGCATCGCCATCACCCCGGAGCGTGTCAGCGAAAACTTAAAACAGGAAGTTGCTGTCACGGTACCGCTCGACGAAAAAGTGGTCATAACCTCTGTGAATCGCGGCGTTCCATTCATGTTGGATAATAAGGCTCAGGCTGTCGCCCGAGGAATTTTGTCTCTGGCTGAGATTGTACGGTCGAGGCTTGCAGCTTTGGAAAAAAATGAAGAAGTTCCGCTTAGGCGTTAAGGAGTAATACATGTCATTGCTTAGACGTATTGAACAGGGACAGGGAGGCTCCCAGCAGGGAGGTGGAAACAATACCCCTCCTGCGCCCAGGCAGCCCGGCGAAGGTCAGCCCGCCCCGGGTGGATCTGGCGGAGGCGATGGCTCCCGCTTATCCTCTTTACAGTCAAGGAGAGTTAGCGCTCCGGTAACTTCTCCGCAGGCTGGGTCTTATTTTGACCTCAAGACCCGCGTACAAAATAAATTACTTGCAGAGATCGATCCTTCGATGGACGTCTCTCGCACAGACGAAGTCCGCCGCACCATTCTGGATCTTTTTGAGCAGATCCTTTCCGAAGAGAACATTGTCCTCTCGAGACCCGAAAGAGCCCGTCTGTTCGAGCAGATCGCAGCCGAAATCCTTGGGCTGGGTCCATTACAGACCTTGTTGGAAGACGACACGATCACTGAAATCATGGTGAATGGTCCCAAGAATATTTACATCGAACGTAAAGGAAAACTTCATCGAGTACCGATCACCTTTGAAAGCAATGATCACGTCATGCGCATCATTGATCGTATTGTTGCTCCGCTGGGACGCCGTATCGATGAATCTAGCCCTTATGTGGATGCCCGTCTGCAAGATGGGTCCCGCGTGAATGCGGTTATTCCTCCCATTTCGCTGGTTGGTCCCGTTTTGACCATTCGTAAATTCTCAAAGAACCCGATCTCGATCGATCAATTGATCCAGTTTGGTTCCATTTCGACCGAAGCTGTGCAGTTTCTGAAGGCGTGTGTGGAAGCCCGTCTGAACATTATTATTTCCGGTGGTACGGGTTCGGGCAAGACCACACTGCTGAACGTTTTGTCAGGCTTTATCCCGAACGATGAACGTATCCTAACCATTGAGAACGCGGCCGAATTGCAGTTGCGCCAGGAACATGTCGTTACGTTGGAGTCCCGCCCGCCCAATATTGAAGGTCGCGGTGAGATCACGATTCGTGACCTCGTGATCAATGCCCTTCGTATGCGCCCCGAAAGAATTATCGTAGGAGAGTGCCGCGGTGGTGAGACCCTGGATATGTTGCAGGCGATGAACACCGGTCACGATGGATCAATGACCACTGCGCATGCCAATACTCCCCGTGATGCGATCTCACGTATCGAAACGATGTGCTTGATGGCAGGCATGGATCTCCCTGTTCGTGCCATTCGCGAACAAATCGCTGGCGCTGTCGATGTGATCTGTCAGCAGGAGCGCATGCGTGACGGCACCCGTAAGGTCACCTCGATCACCGAAGTCAGTGGCATGGAAGGTGATGTCATCACCATGACAGACATCTTCACATTCGAGCAGACCGGTACTGAGGAAGGACGCATTATCGGGCGGATTCGTCCGACCGGATTGCGCCCGAAATTCATGGATAAGATCGAAGCCGCGGGCATTCATCTTCCGCCCTCGATCTTTGGCATTGGGGAACGTCGCCGATATTAGGAGATTGCAGGGATATCCCTTCGGTCTATACCCGCCTGAGCGAAGCGGAAACCTGGTGGCACTGTATATGGTGAATCACTCTAAAGGATCTGTATGAGTCCAACTACTTGGATCATTATCATTGGTTACGCCGTCCTGATCATCGCATTGATCGTGGGCGTTATCGTTTCCTCGAATAACGAAAGCGCTAATCTGGAGAAGCGCCTTGGTCAATATCTGGAAGATGATAAAAAGGATATTGACAAGGAAGCCCAGCGTTCTGTTGTAACGGATTGGGTTTCAAGAAGGGTTGCAAAGACTTCTTTCGGTGATCGGGTAGCCCGCGATCTGGCGCGTGCAGACCTGAAGTTCAAGGTCGGTGAGTATTTTGTATTGATCCTCGCCAGTGTGTTTATTGGCGCGCTCTTGGCCTTCTTTATTGGAAACCGATATTTGGTATCTGCGGTGATCGGTGCCGTGGTTGGTGGGTTGGCCCCCGGTCTATTTGTCAGGCAAAAGCAGAAGCAGCGGCTTAAGAAATTCCAGGAGCAGCTTGCCGATATGCTCAACTTGATGGTCAATGGTTTGCGGGCGGGGTACTCCACGATGCAAGCCATGGAATCGATCAGCAAGGAATTGCCGCCCCCGATCTCTGATGAGTTTCGGCGCGTGGTGCAGGAAATGCAGATCGGCATCCCAATGGAAACCGCGTTGGAAAACCTCTTAAGGCGCATTCCAAGTCCTGATCTTGACTTTGTTATTACAGCAGTAAATGTGCAGCGTGAGGTGGGTGGTAACCTCTCTGAAATTTTGGATAGTATTTCGTTCACCATTCGTGAGCGTGTGCGTATCAAGGGCGAAGTAAGAGTGCTCACTTCGCAGGTGAGAGCTTCTGGCGCTGTATTGTCCTTAATCCCGCTCGGTCTTACTTGTATCCTATGGTTCCTAAGCCCTGAGTACATCATTCATATGACAGATGGCGGTCCGATCTGTACGGCTGTGATCGCCTGTGTGGTGCTCGGGTTGATCGGAACCAGCTATGCGATCATGCAGAAAATAGCAGATATCGAGGTGTAATTATGAGTATTTCGACGATCATCTGGATTGTTGTTGGGCTTTTACTAATTATTGGTGTGGCGGCTGTGGTAGTCGTTGGTTTGCGGTATTCGCGCCAAAATCAAGAGGACGATCTTGATCCCGTAATGGCGCGCCTTGCGGATGCCACCCAGCGTGGCGAAACGGTGTCTCTTGAAGATGCCGAATTACAGCAGCCATTCATGGAGCGTATTGTTGTTCCCATCATTAAGCGTGTCGGTGATATATCGGCCCGCTTTACTCCCCAGAAACTTTTACAAGAGACCACTCAAAAACTTGAACTGGCTGGAAACCCGGGACGTATCGATGCCGCGACATTTCTTGCGACCCGTTTTGTGGTTGCAACACTTTTTGGCGGCGGTTTGCTGCTGATCGCTCTCTTTTCCGATAATAGTTGGTCGGTCGGGCGTATCATCCTGATCGTCACTGCTTTTACAGTGCTCGGATTTTTCTTTCCGCAATTGTGGCTGCAGGGAAGGATCAATGCCCGCCAAAATGAAGTCCGCAAAGCCATGCCAGATGCGCTCGATCTGTTGACCATCTGCGTGGAAGCGGGGTTGGGTTTTGATGCTGCCATGTCTAAAGTGGCTGAAAAATGGGAGAATGAACTCTCGGTTATGTTCGGGCGTTGTATTCGTGAGGTGCAATTGGGCAAGCCGCAGCGCGAAGCATTGCGTGACATGGCGGACCGAATCGGTCTGCCTGAGTTGACCAGTTTTGTGGCCGCTGTGATCCAGAGTCAGATCCTTGGTGTGAGCTTGTCCAAAGTGCTTCACATCCAATCTGACCAAATGCGCGTGAAGCGCCGTCAGCACGCTGAAGAATTGGCGCATCAGGCTCCGGTTAAGATGATCATTCCAATGACTTTCCTGACCTTTCCTACGATCATGATCATCCTCATGGTTCCCGCCGGGTTCCAAATGGCAGGCGCATTCGGCTTCAATATCGGCCAGTAATTTTCAAAATGAAATAGATTTATCTGCATTTGATTTTCCAAGGGTGAGGCGGAAATGACAAATCGATCATTGTCCTATCTCGCGTATAGGTCAATTTGGGGCATGCTGGACCTGATGTTTCCTCCCGTTTGTGGCGGCTGTGGAAAAGAGGGATCTGGCTGGTGTGGGGACTGTCAAAATAAGGTTCAGGTGTTGAATGGAGATTTGTGTGAAGTGTGCGGTCTTCCGCAAGACGGGTCAAGTGTCTGTAACTCGTGCATTGCAGATAGACCGCACTATCGCGCGTTGAGAGCCTGGGCGGTTTTCGATAATCCAGTTCGGAAAGCCCTTCACAGTTTGAAATACCACCGCAACATTTCCATGGGACTCTCCCTCGCGGAGCACATGTCGGGTTTCGTGAAAGACTTGAATTGGACCATTGACATGGTGATTCCAATTCCGTTAGGTCGGCAAAGAATGAAGGAACGGGGATATAATCAGGTTGCAATGATCGCGAAACCTCTCGCATTGTCGCTGGAAATTCAATACACACCAGACCAGTTATGGCGCAGCAAAGAAACGCGCACTCAGGTTGGGTTATCCAGTGTGGAACGTAAGGAAAATGTCCGGTCTGCTTTTGCTGCCGGAAAGGGGGTGGCAGGGAAAAGTGTTCTCGTCATGGACGATGTATCTACAACAGGATCAACATTATCTTCCAGTGCCGAAGCCTTGTTCGCTTCCGGCGCAAAGGATGTTTTCGCGTTAACAGTCGCCCGCGCACTGCCTCATCACGGATTGGGGCACGCGTAGGCGTTTGTTGTTTAATTCTTTTCACCCCCAATAAGGAGGACGTATGTCCAACAAAGTGGAAGTTCAGACACGCAATATCCGTTTGACCGAAAAGATCGAAGAGTATGTGAATAAAAAGGCGAGTAATTTCGATCGCTACCTGCCGACGATCGAAGAGGCGCGGGTGGAACTGGCGCATCACAAAGCTGCGCGCAGCACCACAGACCGCAACGTGGCACAGATCACCGTGTACGGCAAGGGCTTCACCCTCCGCACCGAAGAACGCGCAGACGAAGCCCTTGCTGCTTTTGACCGCGCAATGGATAACATGCAGCGCCAGATCGAACGTTACAAGGGCAAGCACCAACACGGACGCGGTGATGGACGTTCCGCAGCCGAAGCTGCCGAACCGATCATCGACGACGAAACCGGCGAACTCTCCCCGCTTGTTGCGCGCAAAAAGAAGTTCGTCCTCTACCCGATGGACGAGGAAGAAGCGGTCGTGCAGATGCGCAACCTGGGACACGATAACTTCTTTATCTTTTATAATGTCACGACCAGCAAGATCAATGTGCTGTACCGCAGGCGTAACGGAAGCTATGGTTTGATCGAGCCAGAACTCGGCTAAACCTTCCAATAAAAAAACAGCCTGACGGTGGTCAGGCTGTTTTTGATTCGGAGAAAAAATGGAATTTGACGATGTAAAAGAGGAAGAGAACGGAGTGACGATCGACGACCCGGTCATCGAAGATGCCGTTTCGCGGATCTTGTCTGCGGTGGGCGAAGACCCCCAACGCGAAGGACTGCAATTCACACCAAAGCGTGTGGCGCGCATGTACCACGAACTGTTGGGCGGTTACACCATGAACTCAGATGCCATCATCAACGGTGCTTTATTCAATGTGAAATATGATGAAATGGTACTCGTGCGCGACATTGAGTTTTTCAGCCTGTGCGAGCATCACATGCTGCCCTTCATGGGGCGCGCGCATGTCGCGTACATCCCCGACGGCAAAGTGCTTGGGCTTTCCAAGATCCCCCGCATCGTTGACATGTACTCGCGCCGTCTGCAAGTGCAGGAGCGCATGACCCGCCAGATCGCGGACTTTCTGCGAGATCTGCTCAAGCCACAGGGAGTTGCCGTGGTTGTTGAAGCCATGCACCTGTGTTCAATGATGCGCGGCGTAAAAAAGCATGACGCGCGAATGACCACCTCTGCCATGCACGGTGCGTTTCGGGCGAATCTTGCCACCCGTCAGGAATTTTTAGCAAACATCTCACGCGGATCATCACCGCTTCAGATCTAGCCCGCGCTCTTTCCCCGCTGAAGCCTGCCCCTGTTTTCTGGGACTATGCTTTCGCCCGTTCCACTTCCACCCCCACAGAGTCGGCTTCGGGAACCGCGCCGGGTTTATCCACCCGAATGATCACTCTCGACACCTTTGGTTCTTGCAGGCAAAGTTCTGCAAGGTCGTTTGCCAAAGCCTCAACCGTCATCCGCGCCGCGCTTTCCACGTGGGCGCGGATTTTTCTTGCCATGTCGCTGTAGCTGACGCAATCAGCGATGTCGTCACTTTGCGCAGCGGGAAGCGTATCCACGAACAACGTGGCGTTGATAATGATCTCGCGTTGGGTGACACGCTCCCAATCATGGATGCCGAGAATGCCGCGCACGCGCAGGTTGGTGATGAAGACCTTGTCCATTTATGAGCGTTCCTTCACGCGATTTTCAAAGAGAATGAATACCGCCGCCAACACGAACCACGCAATGACCTGTGTCTGGTTGATGCCGTTGAAGATCAACGAGCTGTCTGCGCGGAAGGCTTGAATGAACAACTGCGAGGCGGCTGTGAGTGCGGCGAAGGTGAGGAAGAGCATGCCTGGGCGGCGATCCTGCTGTTTGAACCAGAGCCAGCCAAAGATTAAGAACGATGCGACCGTCTCATAAAGTTGAGTGGGGTGCCGTGTGGCATTCCACAAATTGATCCCCCAGGCTGCGTTAGTTTCCTTCCCAAAGGCAGTTCCCGCCGCGAGGTGACTTAATCCCAGTCCAACTGAAATCACGGCAAAGAAGGGTGTGAGCGAGTCAAGCGTGCCCCACACGGAAAGTTTGCGCCGCTGACCATAGACCAGCGAAGTGACCGCTACAGCGGCGAGTGCGCCAAATGGATCGAACAGGTCGGGGTTGATGGATAGAATGCCGAGCGGACTTTTTGTGAATGCGGCGATATTTTGCAGAACGAAAGAAATTCGTCCGCCAATGACAAATGCGATCAAGCCGTTGAAAACCAGATTGTTCAAGTCTTCCTTGCTGATGCCGTTTCGCTCAGCACGTTTTTCGGCGAGGCTCAAGCCGATCCATGTGGCGGCGACAAGCAGGATCATGTGGCGTGGGGGGGAGAAGAGGTTGCGGAATAATGTGAGCATATTATTTGAGGATCTGTTCAATGCGGGTGCGGAGCAAGGCTTCTGCCATCGGTCCGCCGATGATGACTTCCTGAATAATGCCAAAGCGGTCGATGAAGTACGAGGACGGCAGGGAGCGCAGTTGATATGCCGAACCGACCACTCCCGTTTGGTCGAGCAGGATCGGGAAGGTCAGACCGTATTCCTGCGCGAAGGGCGCGACCTTCTGCGGGTCGTCTTGATAGGTCATGTCCACGGCGAGCACGACCAATCCCTGATCTTTGTACTCCTGATACATTTTTTCGATGGCGGGCATTTCAGCGCGGCAGGGTGGGCACCATGTTGCCCAAAGGTTGACCAATACTGCCTGCCCCTTGAGTTCTGAGAGGGTGTACTCGGTTCCATCCAAAGAGGTAAGGGTAAAGTCGGGGGCGGTGAAACCGGACTGCGGTGCAGATGATCCACTGGTGGAAGCTGTTGGGTCGGCGGAGAAGAAAATCCACGCCGCGCCCGCGATGAGGGCGATGAGGTAGAAAGCGATGCGTTGAGTTTTTGGCATGATGATTGAGTATACACAAATTGAAGGGTAAAATAGAATTATTCGAGCATTGTTCTGTCTACTTATTGAAAGAATCCCTTACCCATGCCAATTACTGAAACCACCTTTATTGGAATCACTCCCACCTCGGGAAAGAGCGCCTTTACTTATGCCGTGTTGGATAAGGACTTGCGCCTGCTCGCACTTGCTGACGGCGATCTGGATGATTTGATCGCATTCGTCTCGGCGCAAAGTTCAGTTACGGTAGCTGTCAATGCGCCTGCTTCGGTCAATCACGGTGTGGTGCGTGAATCTTCCAAGCGGGAAAAGCTGACGCCCAATCAGGTGAGCCGTACGAACCTTCGCCTCGCGGAGCATGAATTGCGTCGGCGGGGTATTACGGTTTCAAAGACACCTGCCAGTGCAGCGGCTTCCCCCGCATGGATGCAGGCAGGTTTTGCGTTGTACCGTGCTTTGGAAAAGTCAGGCTTCAAGAAATATCCGGCAGATGGCGCGGCATATCAGATGCTTGAATCTCAGCCTCACGCCGCGTTTTGCGTTATGACCGGTGCCGTGCCGCAGCCGAAAAATTCTCTGGAAGGGTTGATACAGCGGCAGTTGGTGCTTTTCGAAGCGGGGATGCGCATCAAGGATCCGATGGACTTCTTTGAGGAGATCACGCGGTACAAGATGGTGAAGGGCATCTTCCCAATGGAACTGTTGTACCTGCCCGACCAGCTTGATTCGCTTGTGGCGGCCTACACTGCCTGGCTGGCAACCGTCAAGCCAGATCGTGTTTCAGCCCTTGGTGAAATTTCAGAGGGGATGATCGTTTTGCCTGAGAAGGAATTAAAGCAAAAGTATTAAGATCCCGGTGTCAAAACGCCTTGGTCAGGCGTAGATGAATTGCGATAGAAACGTTAGAAACCCGCCGAGAAAGATCATGCCTGTGGGCCACAATGCCCGCTCGGGTTTGATAAATAGAAATGCGATCGTTGCCAGTGGGAAAAACAGGCAGGCGATACCCCAACCCAGGCTTTCTCGAAAAGCCTCCACGTAGAACCAGATCGACCCGGCCAGCATTACAAGAGCGCCGATCGAAAAGAACGCCATTCCAGCCAGGGCAAAAAGATCATCCATCTCAATCTCCTGAATGTTATTGATTTGGGCTATCGGGGTATTGTACATGTTATTTCATGCGGATGGTAAAATTACGCCATGACAACCCAAGACCTTCAAACTCGCGCAATTAATACTCTTCGTTTTCTCTCCGCCGATGGCGTGCAGAAGGCGAACTCTGGTCATCCTGGTTTACCAATGGGTGGAGCGGCGATGGCGTACACGATCTGGACCCGCCACTTGCGGCATAACCCGCGCAACCCAAAGTGGATGGGACGCGACCGCTTCATCCTTTCGGGCGGGCATGGTTCCATGCTTCTTTACTCGTTGTTGCATCTGACGGGATACGAGCTTTCGCTTGACGAGTTGAAGAACTTCCGCCAATGGGGCAGCCTGACCCCCGGCCATCCTGAATATGGATTAACGCCCGGCGTGGAAATGACCACAGGTCCGCTTGGGCAGGGATTTGCCACGGGGGTGGGCATGGCGATCGCCGCCTCGCATCTCGCTGCAACCTTCAACCAGAGCGGACACGAGATCATTAATCCATTCATTTATGCCATCGTTACCGACGGTGACTTGATGGAAGGTGTGGCTTCTGAAGCCGCGTCATTGGCCGGGCATTTGTCTCTTGGGCGGTTGATCTACCTGTACGATGACAATCACATTTCGATCGATGGCTCGACCGACCTTGCCTTCACCGAAGACCGCGCCGCGCGCTTCCGTTCTTACGGCTGGCAGGTGCTCACAGTGGAAGATGGCAACGACGTGGAAGCGATCGATCAAGCCGTCAAGGATGCGAAGTCCGATCCGCGTCCATCCATTATTATGTGCCGCACCACCATTGGTTTTGGCGCTCCGAACAGACAGGGCACATCAAAGGCGCATGGTGAACCTCTCGGTGATGATGAACTCAACGCCGCAAAAGATAATCTCGGCTGGCCCAGGGAACCGCGCTTCTTCATTCCCGAAGATGTGCTGGCTTTCTACCGCAAAGCTGTGGATAAGGGACGCGAACTGGAACATGATTGGAAGATGCGACTCGATGCCTACAAACGGATCCATCCCTCTCTTGGCGTGGAATTGCAGCGCCGCTTGAACGGGGAACTTCCCGCTGAT
The DNA here is from genome assembly GCA_017985935.1 of Anaerolineales bacterium. Classification (GTDB taxonomy): domain Bacteria; phylum Chloroflexota; class Anaerolineae; order Anaerolineales; family Villigracilaceae; genus Villigracilis. The sequence goes on from JAGNWT010000034.1 coordinate 36,492, forward strand.
TGGGCTTCGGCTCTTCCGAAATTCCCTGCGGATGCAAAGGGCATGGCGACCCGTGCCGCTTCAGGCAAGGTCATCAATGCGCTTGCTCCCAAACTTCCAGAGTTGATCGGCGGCTCGGCAGACCTTGCGCCTTCGAACAACACCAAGATCGACGGCGTCCCTGCCTTCCAAAAAGATTCCAACGCAGGGCGCAACTTCCATTTTGGCGTGCGTGAACATGCGATGGGCGCGGCGTTGAACGGTATGGCGGTCTTTGGCGGAGTCATTCCCTACGGCGCAACATTCCTGGTCTTTGCAGATTATGTCCGCCCGGCTGTGAGGCTCGCGGCGCTTTCGCACATCCCATCCATTTTTATTTTTACGCATGACAGTGTCGGGCTTGGCGAGGATGGACCCACGCATCAACCGATCGAGCAGTTGACCTCGCTCCGCATCATTCCCAACCTTGTGGTGATCCGCCCTGCGGACGCGAACGAGACCGCTCAGGCTTGGAAGGTTGCCATTGAGCGGCGTAACGGTCCCACCGTGCTGGCGCTGACCCGCCAGAACCTGCCGACCCTGGAATCTTCTGCCCAGGTTGAAAAAGGCGCGTATGTCTTAAAGGATTTTGGAACGCCCGAAATGATCTTGATGGCTTCCGGTTCGGAGGTCAGCCTTGTTTTGGAAGCCGCTCAAAAACTGGCGGACGAAGGCAGGGGAGTTCGCGTGGTTTCCTTCCCAAGCTGGGAATTGTTCGAGAAGCAGGATGAAGCCTATCGCGAGTCTGTGCTGCCGAAAAATATCCAGAAGCGGCTCGCTGTCGAAGCGGGAGCAGGTATCGGCTGGGAAAGATACGCCAAGTCTGTCATCAGCATCGAGCGCTACGGCGCTTCCGCTCCGGCAAAAATCATCTTTGAAAAATTTGGCTTCACGGTCGAGAACGTGGTCGCGAAAGCGAAAGAACTTTAATAATCACGAAGGTAAGCAAAAAATATGCCCTTTGTGGTGAAAAGGAATGTCAATGAAAATAGCAGTAGGCTGTGACCACGGCGGATTCCCGCTCAAGGAAGTCGTTATCCAATCTGTGAAGGCTGCCGGGCACGAAGTGATCGACGTGGGGACCTTCACAAATGAATCGGTGGATTTCCCAGACTTCACAAAAAAGGTCGGCGAGAAAATCCAAAGCGGTGAAGCCGAACGCGGGATTTTGATCTGCGGTTCTGGCGTGGGTGTTGCAATCGCGGCGAACAAGATGAAAGGAATCTACGCTTCGGTCTGCCATGATACTTATTCGGCGGCGCAGGGGGTGCAGCATGATGCCATGAATGTGCTCTGTCTCGGCGGGCTTGTGATCGGCGCGGAATTGACGAAGGTGCTGGTGCCTGCATTTTTGAATGCTCAATATTTGGGCGACAAAAAGGACGGAGAAAGATTCGGAAGACGCTTCAACAAAATCAAAGAAATGGAGGGTTAAAAAGCTGGCAGGGTAAACTTTTCAACCCGCAACCTGAAACTTTTTAACCGTGGAAACCAAAATGACCCCTATTCAAAAACTAACCTCTCTCAAACAATCCCTCTGGTATGACAATATTCAGAGGAAACTTTTGGAAACCGGCGAACTCAAAGCCATGATCGACCGCGGCGACATTCGCGGCGTGACGTCCAACCCGACCATTTTTCAAAACGCGATCGCAAAGACCAATGATTACGATGCCGCATTGATCCCTCTGGCATGGTCAGGCTGGGATGCGGAAAAGATCTTCTGGCAATTGGCGGTCGAGGATATTCAAGCCGCCTGTGACCTGTTCCGCCCATTGTATGATGAGACCAAAGGCGGTGATGGATATGTCAGCCTCGAGGTCAGTCCGTATCTTGCGAACGAGACGGACGCCACCGCAAAACAAGCCAAAGAACTTTGGGAGCGTGTCAACCGCCCGAACCTGATGGTGAAGATCCCCGCCACCAAGGCAGGCATTCCCGCCATTCGACAAACCATCGCGGCGGGTATTAATGTCAACGTGACGCTTATCTTCTCCCTTGAACGATACGCGGAAGTGATGGATGCCTATCTCGCAGGACTGGAAGACCGCGCCGCACAAAATCTTCCCATCAACATGATCGCATCGGTCGCGTCGTTCTTTGTCTCGCGGGTCGATTCCAAGATCGATCCCAAATTGTCAAAGGACTCTGCTTTATTGGGCAAGGCTGCCATCGCGAATGCCAAACTTGCCTACAGCGCTTTCGAAGATGTTTTCACCTCCTCACGCTTTGCGACCCTAAAAGCGCGTTTCAGCGCTCGGGTTCAGCGACCCTTGTGGGCTTCGACCGGCACAAAGAATCCAGCCTACTCCGACACGGTCTATGTTGATAACCTCATCGGACCTGACACAGTCAACACGGTCCCGCCTGCTACCCTCGATGCATTCCGTGAACACGGCAATGCTTCCATCACCATCACCCGCGGATTGGACGAATGCAAGGCGCAGATCGCCGA
>JAGNWT010000035.1 GCA_017985935.1 Anaerolineales bacterium
GAAGGTCAGCCGATCGAGGCGCTTCAGGCTTCGGCGGCGAATGAAACGGCGCTTTCCTTTATCGTGGATGGCGAACCCTTTTGGAGACACATCGGTCAATCCAGCATTGATGAAGATACGGTCATCACCTGGCTGTTGGCTGGTTCCCTGCCCGATTGGGGCGGTACGCCGCTGGTGCTGGTGGTTACACTTGAAGAAAACAACACTTATCTTGCGGAATATATCGGTGACAATTTACTGAACACCGCTTTGAGCAAATAAAAAAGGTCAGGCAAATGCCTGACCTTTTTTATTATTGAGTTATCGAATTATGAACCAGTGTCGCTGTCTTTTGCGCCGTAGCCAGGTCCGCTCTTGAAGAAGTCGTAATTGGGCTTGACATCAGGAGTAAGGTCCACAGTTTCACCGGCAGCGAGCTGACGGGTGGTCTCGAGAACAACCGCCTTGCCGTGATGATTGGTACCTTCGTAATGACCGGTGAGTCCCAGATTGCTGATGTACTCGCCGCCCTTGGCGGTGTAGGCAGCAGGAACTTCATCTTCGGGGAAGATCGCAGCGTACGGGCACTCCGGTACGCAGGCGCCGCAGTCGATGCAGGTATCCGGATCGATGTACATCCACGGCCATTCAGCCACTGGCTGCCCGGGGACAATGCACTCCACGGGGCAAACTTCGATGCAACCGCGGTCACGAATGCACAAGCTGGTGATAATGTGAGTCATTTGATTTACTCCTTGTAGGATTGTGATTGAGTTTGACCGTCTTATTATAACTTTGTTTGGACTCGTGACAAGGGGCACACACTGAAATGTACATCCATGAGAATACCCTAAAATCCATGTTCCATCCCCTGGCAGGTTGCAATATTCCTGACAGATTTCCAAGACAAATAACTCGGTAGAATGACATTATGTACACACCCTCTTTTGCAAGGTCAAACTAGAGAATGGAATCGGTAACTTTTCAAATCCCGGCGGGGTATGGAGATCTCCGTATTGCAGATAAGGCATTACAAAAACTGCTCATTCTCCACGAAGTTAAACCAGACGTCATTCAAGATAGCAAACACGCTCTGCAAGAATTGCTCACCAGCATTGTTGACACAGCATACAACACCAACACAGACACCATGATCGATCTGAGATTCCGCGTCACGGGAAAAAACCTATTCATCGAAGTCAAGGATAATGGCTCGCCGGCTTACGCTTCTGCTGGCGGAGACGCCTACAGCAACGGGTATGATCCCGGCGCCTTGATGGATGAGGTTCAGTACCAGTATAAAGACAACAGGAATATGTGGCTGTTGGTTAAATACTTTTAAATCCCTTTGAACTTATTTTTTTCACTGATAAAATCAGCCCCTACCGCAGTAATGCGGTCATTATTAATTAATTTTTATTCAAGGAGAGCAGCATGAAAACACAAAGCGGATTGGATTACACAGAAGTTCAGGAAGGGACAGGCGCACAACCAAAAACAGGCGACACTGTTCGCGTGCATTACACCGGTAAATTTGCGAACGGCAAGGTCTTCGACAGCTCGGTCAGCCGCGGTGAACCGCTTGAATTTCCGCTCGGCAGAGGGCGAGTCATCAAAGGCTGGGACGAAGGAATCGCCCTGATGAAGGTCGGCGGCAAGGCGGTCCTCACCATCCCTCCTCACCTCGCGTATGGCGAAAACGGTGCGGGAGGAGTCATTCCCCCAAACGCAACACTCACTTTTGAAGTTGAACTGGTCGGAATCAAATAAATCAAAACATCCCTCCAAAATTGGAGGGATGTTTTTTGTAGCGATACGCCGGTGGATTTTATTTGTGTAAATTCCTGGCTGCGATAAAACTCAGGCCTTTTTCGGTCAAAGCCCAAGCGGTGCGGTTGGCGGCATCCACCTTGTCGAGGTAGTTGATCTGCAAATTTTCCCAATCGCCGCTGGCAATGACTTCATCCTTTGCGCGGAAGTAATCGAGGATATCGGAAAGGTGCGCACGGGTCACGTCCACTTCGGGATCACCGCCCTCATGCTTGGCGGCAATGTTGGCTACATGGTCGGCGATCTCCACCAATTCGGCGCGGCGGTTATAGGGCTGGATGACGATGCTCTTCTGCGGCTCGGTGATGTGATGCTCGAAGCGCACGACCTTCTCGAAGCCAAGCGCTTCACGAAATTCCGCAGAGATCTCCATCGTCTCGTTGTTGATCGAGTTCGACCAGTTAAAGCCGATCAGCGGCGATGTGCCGTCGTCACGGCTGAACAACTTCGCCATCGTCATGATCCATAACGCATGGTAGGGATTGTCCGAACCGAAGAAGACCGAGATCTTGAATTGAATATCCACGCCAAGTTTGTAAAGCATGAAGCCAAGCAGGATCGTTCCCGCATTGAAGTTCAACACATGCTGAACGCCGTAATTGGTATAGTAATAAAGGAATTCATCGAGCCATTGCAATGCGTGGTCATTGGGCTGACCAATGCCGCCGAAGTAGCCGGTGATGGTGGCAGGACCGCCAAGGTGCGGATTCGAGCCATCAGTGCCTTTCGTGTCGAGGGTCTCCACGAAAGATGCGCCGATAATATCCAACGCGGCAACGATGGCAGGCAAGTCGCCATCTGCTTCGGATTCTTTCATCTTGCGCACAGCAATATATCGCCCAGGCATAAGGGTCTTGTTGGCAATTGCTTGTTCAGCCATCACCCTCACCCACGGGAAATATTGCAGGGCAGAAACTTCAAGTGTTACAGCAGATTTATTTTTGAACTTCATCTTGTCTGCAGCTTTGCCCAACACTTTGCGGCGGTAATCTTTGACCGAGATGAACGCGCCTTTGTCACGCTGCTGAATGAGCCACTTCAGGTCTTTGATTGCGGCGGGGTTACGCTCTTCAATGACCCTGAAAAGATTATCCATTTTGCGGGCAGACTTGTGCTTGCGGTTGATCTCTTGCGGCGTGCCATATTTTGCAACCACAGCCAGGAAATCTTTCATGACCCGCGAATTGGGATCAAGCAAAACAGAGTTGAAGGCTTTGAGTTTATCGGGCGAGATTTTGAGCAGAGATTGAGTTTTCATATTTTTTCCTTGGGTCAAAAGTTAAAGATCACAAGTTCTTCAACCTGCAACCTTCAAATCTGCAACTTACTCCAACATCTTCAATAATTCGTCATACTCTTCATCGGGCATGCCAAACCAATTCTCTTTCGCGGGGAAGGTCTTTTCGGTCACTTCCTTCACGTAACCGTTAAGTCCCTCACGGATGACCGCGCCTGCATCAGCAAAGACCTTTGCCATACGCGGCTTGAACTTGGGATACAGAGCAAACGCATCATGATAAATAAGCAGTTGACCGTGAGCGTCGGGACCTGATCCAAGCGACATGATGATGGCGTTCTTTGCGCGTTCGGTGATGATTTTACACAAACGGTCAGGGACAAGCTCAAGCAGGATACAAAAAGCCCCGGCATCTTCCAAAGCTTTAGCATCGTCTACGATCTTCTTTGCCAAAGCGGCAGATTTGCCCTGTAATTTGAACCCGCCCAAGGCGGAGACAGACTGCGGTGTAAGTCCCAGATGACCGATGGCGGGAATGCCCGCGTCCACGATCCCTTTGATGCGATCCGCCATCGCAACGCCGCCCTCCAGTTTGATGCAATCACAGCCTGCTTCTGCCATAAATCTACCCGCATTCCGAATGGCAGATTCCACTGAAGGCTGGTATGTCATGTACGGCATATCGCCCACCAGCCAAACATTAGGCGCGCCGCGGCGCACAGCCGCCGAGTGACGGATCATGTCGTCCATTGTGACGGGCAGGGTTGAGTCAAAACCAAGCATGGTCATGCCAAGGCTGTCACCGACGAGGATCATATCCACGCCAGCCTGATCCTGCATGTAAGCGGTTGGATAGTCGTAACAGGTCAGCCAGGTGATGGGCTGTTTATCCGCCACTTTTTGGTATAAGCCGGGCAGGGTCATCTTCTTTCTTGCTTCAGTCATCTTGGGTTCCTCCAGAGGGTGGATTATGTGAAATTACAAAAAAACACGGACCACGAAAGCTGCGATTCGTGATCCGTGACACGGCGTACCTGTTGATTCGTAAGAAGGGCTTGGGGAAATGAATCCATGTTCATCACTGTAAAATTTTTATCATGAAACAACAGCAAATACACATGAATAATGTCTCAGTTTTCAGGGGATTTCTTCACTAAATAAAAAGACCCTCTTTCGAGGGTCTTTTTTGTGCTGGGGGCAATGGATTTGAACCACTACTAGCTGATCCAGAGTCAGCCGTCCTGCCATTAGACGAGCCCCCAATAGATTTCCAGCGGGCGGTATTGTATCACGCTGGTTGTTTATGGGCAAGACCTATTTGCTGCGCGCGGCGCGGCGGGTGTTATCTTCGATATCCATCAAGATCAAAAGGACCTGCGCCATGGCTTGAAGAGAGACAAAGAAGATCAAACCCGCCAAACTCGGTTGAATCTGCCAGGAAAGCTGCTGCAAAAACTCCGTCGGACCGTTGAAAAAGATCAGTTTGCGCAGAATTTGAAGCACAAAAGTACCAAGATTGATGGTCAACTGAAAAATGTAAACGATGGCAACGACCCACGAAGATATCTTCAAGAATCGCGCCAGCCGCAAAACAACATCCGGCTCAAAATAGGTTCCGGCAAAACGCGGCTTAAGTTGATTATTGTTTTCAGGCATGATTACCTCAGAAATTAGTTTGGGCGTCCCTTTATGGGACATCTGCTTTATAACATTCGCCTGCTTCCAGGCATTCGATCTCCACTACCCCGAGGCTGGCTGGCACCAAAATAGCCTGACCTTGCGCCGCCGACATTTTGCCCCGCCCCCATTTTAATTTGAATTTTCCGCTCACGATCATCAAAACACGGACGCTGTCGCTCTTATCCTGTTGTTTTCGTCCCGGCTTCAACTCGATCTTTTGTAATCGAAACTCGCGAGTCTGAACCGGGTAAACAAAACTCGGTGCAGATGGAGAAAACTTTACAACCGACTTGTCAGTGAACACGTCCAACAAAGCGGGAATGTCCTTGAATTTTCCGGTCAACCCCACGCGGATGACATTATCTGAAGATGCCATGCACTCAATGATATTGCCTTTCAGGTAGGCATGAGGCACCCCAGCGGGGATGAACATCGCCCGCCCCTTTTTTAGGCGGTGGAGTTTTAGCAAGAAAATGGAAAGCAAACCAACATCCCCAGGATATTTCCCGCTCAATTCCAGAAAAAGCTTTTCACGCGCATCAAGCCGCTGCTTCTTGCGGAGTCTCTCCACCAGTTTTTGGATCACCGCTTCTATTTCACGCGGACGATCCAATGCATTCTGGAACAATGCCGCAAACACCACTCTTCCAAGCCTGTATTTGGATTGTCGGTTATGCGCCTTAAGCCGGAGAAAACTCCGTAACTCGGGATAACCAACTAGCACAGCTTCGATCTGTCTCGGCTCACGAATCCCTGCCAGCGCCTGCAAAGCATCCAGCGCAATGGCGATTTCTGGCTTGTGATTTGCATCTGGATAATGCGACGGGTCCTTGGCATGCAACACCTCCGCTTGATTCTTGGAAGGATGCAGTTGAATGGAGAGCGTTTCATCAGCCGAGAGAACTTTTAGCAAAAAAGGAAATTGATCTTCAAAAGCTGCCGCCACACGTCCGCCAAGGATCTCTGCAGGGTATTGCTGAACCAGGTTTGATAAGAGCATCTGCTGGTTTTGGTAAAGCAGGCTCGATGTCCCAAGCGGATGTGTGCCCATCCAGATCTCAGCGAATGGGGTTGAAGGGTCGACGTTTTTCATCCCCAGTAATTTTGGAATGAATGCCGCAGGTCCACGCCCTCCCCAAGGATAATTTTGGATCACATTAGTTAGTGTGTATGGCTTTGATGAAAATGACATGCCAAAATTCTATCCTAAAACAGTTAAAAATTGGGTGTTGACCCCATCCTTGATTTTTGCGATAATGACATCAAGTTTTGCTCACATACTTTATTGCAGGAGAAAATATGGCAACTCAAAAATGGTGCATTGCAAATCAGGCGTCCTTTTGCGCCACGCCCAACGGCGTGAAGATCACAGATCTTTTTATCGGCGCTCAGGTTGAAACAACGGGCGAAACACAAATCGTTTCGATGCGGGGGAATGACAATAAAATTCACAATGTGACCTGGATGAAGGCGACCTTCTGGACCAGCAAGGGGCAGCAAACTGGCTGGGTGCGGGAATTGCTATTTGATGATTACAACGATGTGTTCTCCAAGCCTGAAGTGGAGATCCCCGGCGCACCCGGCGATCCGTCTGACCCATTCCCTTATGCCACCACGAATCCGAATGACCCGGCTCAATATATGGTGCTGGGAAAGGATGCCCGCGGAACAGAATTGGTCAAATACAACCTATGCGGAGAGATCTGCGTTGCTTTTGTGGTTGGCGTTGGAATGAAACAATTCCTGCTGGATTGGAAGAATGTTCCCAACAGTTTATATCAGTGGACCCTGGGCGGCACCAGCGATAAACAAACAGATGCTTCAGTGCTAAAGAATATGCTCTTTGCTTACGGGTACACCACTGCTAACGGCAACGTCATTAACTTCTCTGATTCGATCAACGGACCGATCTTTGCCGGGCAAAATATCACACCTGGCAGATTTCAAAAATTCCTCGAGACCCATTACCTGATCGCCAATGTTGCGATCAACAAGTTCACCGGCAGGCTGATCCCGGACGAGCCAAACCAGCCCAACCGGACCAATCACTGGGTTGTGCTGGACAAGGTAATGCCGAACAATACAGAATATGGGCGGGTCGAGTTGTTCAATCCATTCAACAACCGCAGGCAGGAATATTCCTACAACAACTTTATCGCATCCTTCGGAGGCGGAACATATTCCGGCTTATGGATCAAACGCAAGCAAGATCGACAACCCGATCAAGCAGCTCAATCACCGAAGAAATGGGCCGTAAAAAATGACGAATTTGCAGATGTGCCTGCCGGCAAGAAGGTGCTCAAAGTAGAACGCGGCGCGGTCGTAGAATTTACCGGGTCCAAAGAACAAAGGAATGGAATGGGCTGGGCGCAGATCAAATACAAAGGGATGACCGCCTGGGCGCCAGAGATCTCACTTGAAGATTTCTCCGATCAATTTCCCGATAATGAGGTAGTCATTCAGCACCCCACCCCCGAAGAAGATGACGCGCCTCAATACATGTATCTTCCGGGTGAGAACGGAATCAAGAATAACATGTGCGGACAATTATGCGCCGCATTCATCACCCGCCTTGATATCGAAACCTTTATGGTCAAGTGGAAGGAGAAGGCAGCGGTATATTACAAATTAGCGGTGGGCGGCAATACCGACATGGGCACCGGCATCGACTCTTTGGAAAGCATGTACCGTGTGGATCCATATAATGCCGTCCCTGGAGATCTGATCCGATTCGACCAAGGCATGCTTGACCCCATCACCCGCAGACCGCTGGTATCTCCCGGTCGAATGCAAAAGATGCTTAAGGACTTTTATCTCGTAGCCGGCGTTCGGATCAAGAAGACCGATAAATTCACCGGCAGATTAAGCGGCGGCGGGACCGGGCACTGGATTGTCGTGGACAAGGTCACGCCGAACGGAAAGAACGACGGCTGTCAGGGCTGGGTGGAGATCTACAACCCGTTCCCGAACAAACGCCAGGAATATTCCTACGATGAGTTTATCAATTCCTTTGGCTTGCCCGGCATGCAGCTTGGGCTCTGGGTCAGGCGAAAAGGATTAGGGTAAGCAGGCACAAAAAGAGCCGGTCTTTTGACTGGCTCTTTTTGATAGATTCAATCTCCGCTTATAATGGAACAATGCAATTTCAAAAAACGACCTTCAAGGCTTTGATATTATGGGTCGGGGCAACGCTGGTTCTCCTCGGCTCATCGTTCTGGTTGATCCAAAAGGGACTCTTCGACACCTTCAATCGCACCGGACCGCACTCGATCCTGGGGCAGAACATCATGGCGGTGATGCTCGTCTGGCTGCTCTTTGGATTGACATTATCGCTTGTTCATTTCCAAAAAATCAACCAAGAGAACGTTCTCACCTATGCAGGTTTTATCCTCGTCTCCCTGCTGTATATCAACCTACTGAGAGAAAGAACCGAATATGGGGATCTCGAATATTATCTTGATGCTGCCACTCAGCTCTATAAAGACCGTCCGCTTCCACCCGGGTATTTGTATCTGCCGTTTTGGGCGGTTGTTCTGGAGCAATTTGTCGGTTTTGGGAAATTTGGAGTTTTACTTGCTTCCTGGTTGATGAATATCGCCTCGATCATGGCGTTTTACTTTTTGCTCATCGCCGCCCTCAAACGCTACAATTTTTCAGACCGCCTCGCCGCCCTTATCACGATCCTCTTCGCATTGATCAACGTGCCCATCCTTCGGACTCTTTTTTATGGGCAGGTCAACCTGCACATGGTCAACTTTGTGCTATTGGCTTTGGTTCTGTATCCGCGGCAGAGATTTCTTTCCGCTGTGGCGCTTGCCATCGCAGTGCATCTGAAAGTCTCGCCCATCATCATTGCTTTTATTTTCCTGCTCGAACGTGATTGGCGCTGGATCTTCTACTTTGGCATTGGACTCGCTCTGGTCGCCGCCATCCCTGTCCTCACAGATGGGATCAGCCCCTACTACGATTTCCTGCGAAACAGTCAGGAAGTGGTTGGCGTGCGCGACATCAACTTCCGAGAAGGCTCGATCGATGCGGTCTTCCTCACCCTCTACAACCTGAACTATATTTCACTCACTGCCGCCCGCGTCACCACCTACACGGTCAAGGTGCTTGTGATAGGCTTTGCGTTCTTCACCATGTATCTTAACGTCCGCGGGAAAACTTTCTACACCGGGGCGGGCGAGGTTGCCATGAATGCTGCACCGATCGTCTTGCTCATGCTCAACCTCGCCTCACCACTCGTTTGGGAACATCACGGCATCTTTCTCGTTCTGCCTTTTCTGCTGCTCCTCAAAAAACTCAACACCACAAAGTACTGGATGCTCTTCGCTCTGGCATATACCCTCCAGTTCTTAATGCCGACTTTCGACTTCTATCCCTGGTCCACGCTGATGAGACTGTCAGCCCCGTTGCTGATCCTCTGGCTGACATACCGCGTCGCATCGGACCCCAAACCTGCCCCTGCCTTCGAGCGGGCAAATCTCTGGCTGACGAATCTCGCCTGAAAAATTTACGGCAGGATCACTTCAAAGATCGCTGAATCAGTATCCCGATAAACCTCACGCAAACCGGGGTCATTTGCGGCTTGGTCTAAAAAGTCGCCGTGCTTCAAGTCGGAGTGGATGAAGCGCGCGCCGAATGTTTCAAGCACAACTTTGGAAGGCTGCTCCATGTCGCCGCGGGTAATGCTCACCCATTGATCGTACATATCGGCGTTGTATAACTGCATGTACGTTGGGTCGAGCCCTATCAAATAGGTGTTGTGCGTGTTGTAAAAGAACAAGCGCGGAAAATCGTCCCAATCTGTTTGGAATACGATCGAACCCTCAGGGGTGTTCTTCTCCAGCCAGTGCGAGGCATCTGCATACAACCCGGCAGTCTTGGATTTTGCAATAGCCTCACCCGTAGCCGGTACAGACTTGATAATGCCGGCGATCACAGCGACCATCAAGATGAGGGGCGCAAAGTTTACACGGAGAAACTCCAGCGGTGAAAATGCTTTTTGGTCAGAATCAGATCCCAGATTAAGTCCGAACGAGTCTGGCGAAAAAGCGGAGAGAAATGGCGACCAGGCGAATGCCGCAAAGATCAAAGCGAAAGGGGGGAAATATTCCACAAAACGGCGCGCCTGAAAAAGCATCAGCCCAAACAGCAAGGCAGAGAATAATCCAAGAGCCGTTCGCACATCCATCTTCCGCTCGGAAAGCCCCAATGCCAGAATGCCGCTCGCAAAAGCAATGAGTGACGGCAGGGAGTTCTTCAACAGCTGATCGGTTTCATAAGGGAACCATTCATTGCCAACGCTGACCGAGGTGGCGTCTGCGAGTTTGGGCAGCATGTGTTGAACGGAAAATGTGATGTTGTCGGGGAAATATGGGTTGAATATCATGCCGTAAAAAACGCCTGCGCCAATGAATAACAGCGGACGGTATTCCAGTCTGCGTTCAATAAGTAGAACGGAGACCATGTGCATAACACCCAGAGCGATCAATAAGGGGAAGGCGTCGTACATCCAAACATACAGGAAGCCGAGGAAGGCCAGTCGCCAAAGTTTCCCTTCCATCATCCACAAGTATCCGAGAGCCAACACGCCCAGAGATAACGATTGAGCGCGAGTAATGCTCATGCGGTAAAGAAACGCGTCGGAGATGCCAAGCAAAGCCAGAGCCCACAACCAGGCCAGCGGCACCCGCTGACGGTGGAAAAGATACCAGACCGCGAGAAAAGCCAGGCTGGCAAAGATCACTGCCGCCCATTTTGCGCCTTCGCGCAGGTCACCAAACGTAAATGGGATAAGTGCTACGTGAAAAAGAAAATGGTGGTCGTAAAATTCTTCTGCGTTCAGGATGCTGAGCGGGAGCCACGGGAAGTCAGGCTTGAGCCCTTCCGTCCGCATAAGCCAGGCTAGCTTGATGTGATAATAGCCGTCGTTGTCGGGGAGGTTTGGCACGACAAACTGAGCATACGCCATACCCGCGACAAAGACCAAAAATAGGGACAAGCCAAGAACAAAGTTAAGGGCAGATTTTTTCATTGAAGTTTCCGATATTAATGGATAGGCTCGTTTGGATGTTTGATCCAGACGAGCCTATCCATTTTACTTGGTTAGCAGGAAGTGAGGGTTAACCGTTCGTGTTGCTGTTGGTGTTGTCGTCGTTGGTGTTGCTGCCGTTGCCATTGTCGTCGTTGGAATTGCCGCCATTCGAGTTGTCGTCATTGCTGTTGCTGGTGTTGCTGTTGTCGTCGTTGGAATTGCTGCTGTTCGAGTTGGAGTCATCGTTCGAGTTGCTGCTGTTCGAGTTGGAGTCATCATCGTTCGAGTTGCTGCCGTTCGAATTGGAGTCATCATCGTTCGAGTTGCTGCCGTTCGAATTGGAGTCGTCATCGTTCGAGTTGCTGTCGTTGCCGTTGTCGTCGTTGGAATTGCTGCCATTCGAGTTGTCGTCATTGCTGTTGGCATCGTTCCCATTGGCGTCATTGGAGTTATCGTCGCCCATTTCGGGGAGCTGGATCAAATCATCAGCCTGCGGAAGTTCAACACGGGTAACGGTGAGTGAGCCATCTTGAGAGACCGCAACCTCAACCTTGATCACGTCGCCGACCTTGAAGGGTCCATCACGAACCACGGAGGGGTCAACGGTGATGACCTGCCCATTTACAACCCACTGATCGCCGTCAATGCTTTCGATCGTACCAGTATAGGCCACAGGAGCAGAGTCAACTTTGGCAGCGCCGGGAGCGGCAGTACAAGCGCCCAAAAGCATGCTGACAAGGACGGTAACTATCAAAACATAATTTGCAATTTTTTTCATGGTCTTCCTCTTTCCTCTAAGTGAAATAAGATGTATTACATTCAGTTAGTCGACAAATAAAAACAAAGGTTACGGGCATATTTATGGATTTTGAAAACCCTGTGGATATTGGTACTGCCATTTGTGAAGGGTTTCATCAACTGGCATCAATGGTTATCACCCAAAAGTTTTACAAGTGGGAAAAACAATAATTATTCAACCCTATTCGTGTACAATAGAAATAATCAAGGTTTTAACATGCGAATCGCTTTTATCTCTGACATTCACGGAAATTTGGTTGCGCTGCAGGCTGTCCTTGCGGATATGAAGTCGCAGGAGGTCGATCAAATTGTGTGCCTCGGTGATACGGTCACCATGGGTCCCCAGCCCAAAGAAGTATTGACCGTGCTGCAGGAATTGCGCTGTTCATATATAAAAGGGAATCACGATTCAGCGCTCCTTGAGCCTGAGAAAGCAGCCCAATACGAGATCACAGAATATCTGGTCAAAGATTTATATTGGTGCAGAGACCAACTCCAGCAGGCAGATCTCGACTTTATTGATTCTTTTCGCCCTACGCTGGATATCCCCCTGTCAGAACGGGTCAAACTCCTCGCGTTTCACGGCTCACCGCTCTCGTCCATAGATATTATTCAGGCAACAACTCCGGTGGACGTTCTTGACCGATATTTTTCAGACCGTACGGCAGATGTATTCATTGGGGGGCATTCACATATCCAATTACATCGCAGATACGGCAACAAACTTATTTTGAATTCCGGCAGTGTCGGAAACACTTTCAAATTTGTTTATACCCCGGGCATTGTGCCAAGTCTGCTGCCTTGGGCGGAGTATATGATCGTGAGCCATGTCAATGACACCGTCAGCGTGGATGCCCGGCGGGTTTACTTCGATACTGACGAATTGTTGCAGATCGTGAAAAAAAGCAGCCTGCCTGGAGCAGTTTGGTGGCTCAAACAATATCAGGAATGACCTGAAAGCATAGAAAAATCGGCTCTTCCAGCCGATTTTTTTTCAAATTGCAATGAAAATAAAAATATACTGACTTCCAAAATTTAAAATT
This sequence comes from Anaerolineales bacterium, assembly GCA_017985935.1. Classification (GTDB taxonomy): domain Bacteria; phylum Chloroflexota; class Anaerolineae; order Anaerolineales; family Villigracilaceae; genus Villigracilis. The sequence goes on from JAGNWT010000035.1 coordinate 12,605, forward strand.
CCAAGGCAATTGAAATGGTGTAAAATCGGTCTCAATTGCTCCATATTCAACAAAAAATAATCAACATTTCCAGAAGCAGGAGGAAGACACAGTATGTTTGTCACGAAGAACCTGTACCAAAATGATGAAGCTTGGAAGCAAACCCCTCTTGGAAATTCAAAAGAGACCATCGGAAGCTGGGGTTGTTTATTAACCTCGGTCACAATGATGCTCAATGGAGTTGGGTATAACGAAACCCCGGCGACCGCCAACGAGAAATTTAAAAAAGCAGGCGGTTTCAACGGGGCTTTATTTATGCCTGCGTTCCTCCCTTATGTTTGGCCCAATTGCGCCTATCGTGATATGCAGCCGTGTGAGGCGTACCCCGCCCCCATCGCTCAGATCGATGCCGCGGTTGCCGCCGGCAAACCGGTCATCCTTCAAGTAGATTGGAACAAACAAGCCGGTATTCAAACTCACTTCGTTCTGATCAAAGAGAAGAAGGGCGACGATTATTCTCTTTACGATCCATACAAATACGGCGGCGACGGTCCAGACAAAGAAGTCTTGCTGACTACACGCTATAAATATAACGGAGCAAAACTAGCTTCAGAGATCAGCGCCGTGCTATGGTTCGACTCTTATTCCACCACACCTCCCGAGCCGCCCAAGATCGAAAAAGTTCCCGTGCCGGCTGAGAAATACGTCCTTTACGCAGGTGAAGATGACCTCGCTCTGCGTTCCGAACCGTCGGTGACTGGTTACTTATGGAAGCGCATGCTCATGGGAACCGAATTGATCTGCCTTGAACCTAAAGCGCAAGCCAAGCCCAAGATCGGCTCGCAAGGTCAGTGGATCCAAGTGCAGGATCCAAATGGTGACCAGGGATATGTGGCAGCCTGGTTCGTTTCTGAGCAGAAAGGCAAGCCCGCCGCATCCACCTCAACGACGTCCATTCCTGGCGCCACATCAGCCCCGGCACCAAAACCTGTCGGCGCACCTGCCCCGGTCCCTCCCGGAGCGTTGGCTCTCTACCCCACCGAAGAATTATCCTTCCGCTCGAAACCTGTGATCGCACCTGAAACCTTGATCCGGCGCATCCCTGCCACAGAGCAGTTGATCAGCCTTGAGCCGGCCAATCAAGCCGTTGCAAAAGTTGGCGTACAAAACCAATGGATCAAAGTCCGCGACGCAAACAAGAAGGAAGGCTACGTTGCCGCATGGTATGTGAAATACGCTGGAGGCACCAATGCTCAAGCAACATCCTCGACACCGGCAGCCGCTTCAGCAACGGGAGCCACCAACAAGGTCAAGACGACCGTGGAAATGGTCTCCCTGCGAAACCAACCGGTCGTCAGTGATGCATCTCTGATCAAGCGTGTCCCGATCAATTACGAATTCACCATCACCGAACCCGGCGGTGAATCCAAGATCGGCGCGAACAACAAATGGATCAAGGTCAAAGATGCAACACATGAAGGCTATGTTGCGGCCTGGTTTGTTTCCCGCTAAGCCAAGGATTGTTCATGGTAGCCCAAACCGGCTCGCGAAAAACCAAAGTCTTTATTTCATACTCACGCAAAAACAAACCTTTTGTAAGCAAGTTAAACACTGCCCTCGATGAGAACGGCATTGATGCGTGGGTCGATTGGGAGGGAATCCCTCTCACCTCCGATTGGATGGCAGAGATCACTGCAGCGATCGAAGGCTGTGACGCATTCGTGTTCGTCATCAGCCCGGATTCGCTGAAGTCCAAAGTTTGTGCGGATGAGTTGGAACTGGGACTGAAGTACAACAAGAAGATCGTCCCTGTTCTGTACGCGGATCCCGAAAAAGGACAGAAGATGCACCCCAAATTGGCTTCGACCAATTGGGTGTATTTGCGTCCGAAGAAAGATGATTTCAAGAGCACGATCCCCAAACTTATTGAAGCCATTCAAACTGATCTCGGATGGGTACAACAACATACTCGTCTGCTGCAACGCGCTTCGGAATGGGAAAATAAAAGCCGCAATAATAGTTACCTGCTTCAGGGAAGTGACCTCAGCGACGGCGAAACTTGGATGACGGAATCCACCAAAGATGTGGCGCGCGCTGTAGTTCCCCTTCAGGCGGAATACATCAGCACCAGCCGCAAGGCAGCGATCACCCGCCAAAGGAATCTCACGATCGGGATCGGCTTCGTTCTGGCGTTGACCGTTGTAATGGGCTTCGTAGCCATCTTGCAGTGGCAGAAGGCAGACGAGAACGCCATCCGCGCAGCCCACAGTGCAGAGACAGCGGTCGCCAACGAACATATCGCTGCCACTCAAAAGGCAAACGCCGAAGAACAAAAGAAGTTCGCTGAAGAAAGCGAAGCCCGGGCGATTGCGAGTGCCAATGAAGCCAAAGCGCAGCGCAGCGCCGTGCAAGCTGAGATCTACAGCGGGCGTCCCGCAAAGTTATTCACCAGCACGTTACTGGCTCTCGAGTCATGGACGCGGATGCGCTCGAACGATGCCGAAGATATCTTGCGAAATAATGTCACCCTCATGGCAACTTACATCCGTCAGGTTCAACATAACGGACGTGTATGGAATATCACCGTCAGCCCTGACGGCACACGTTTTGTCACTGCAAGCGATGATAAGACCGCCTGCGTCTGGACAATGGGCGGTGAAAAGAATTTCTGCGTTCAGCACAATGATGCCATCAATGATGCGTTATTCAGCATGGATAACAAATATCTAGTCACTGCAAGCGCAGACGGGGTGATCGGTATCTGGAACGCTGACAACGGCGAATCGATCCAGTCTTTCGATTACGGCACGAACATTTGGGACATTGATATCAGCCCTAATAACAAGTGGCTGGCAGTCGGGCGAGATGATGGCAGGCTATCCCTTATTGACCTCACAAGATTGAAAGAGGAACTTAGTTTCTTCCTTGGAGATCACGCCTTATACACTTTATCTTTCAGCCCAACCAATGAATGGCTCGCGATGGGCGCAACGAATGGACAGGTCACCCTGTGGAGAGTCAACACCGGACAGTCGATCGCCGGACCCAGACACAGTTCTGAAGTCTACGCCATCGATTTCAGCCCGGACGGAAATTGGGTGGTTTCCGTAGGAGCTGACAGCACAGCCAGAGTGGCAAGGACCTTCAGTGGCGGAACCAAATATATTCTTCCGCACAATGATTGGGTTGAAGATGTCGCTTTTGCGCCGGACGGTTCCTGGTTCACCACTGTCGCAGACGATAAGCTCGTCCGGGTTTTTGACACTGACACAGGTGTGGAAAAATTCCGCGTGGAGCACCAGGGCTTCGTGATCAGAACAGACATCAGCCCTGACGGTCAATGGATCGCAAGCACGGGATTCGATAATACGGTTCGCGTATGGGAATCTGCTTCCGGCTCGCTCATGCGCGAGATCGTGCTCGATGCGCCCGGGTCGGCACTATCCTTCTCGGCAGACAACAGCCGCATCGTTGTTGGAGACCGGGATGGACGCGTCAGCATCTGGGACATCTCCGCTTCTAAAGCCCGCGTTGGTTTCATGGAATTTCCAGAATTGATCCACAAGGCAAAATTTGACCCCACGGGTCAATGGGTTGTCTTTAACACAGATGACAAAAATCTCTGGTTGATCGCAACCGATCAATTGACCTCCCTGCATGACGGCACACAAGGCACCAAACTCGCAACATTGGAAAACATCACCTCGCAGACCAAGGTCAGCCCAAATTCAAAATGGATCGCGGTTTCTGAGACCTATGGCAGCCGGGCAAATCTGATAAACGTTGAAACCAAGACCCGTTACATCCTTCCGCACGATTCTGACATCAGTGGAATGGGTTTCAGTGGGAACAGCAATTTCCTGGCAACAACCAATGAAAAGGGAACGAAGGTTCACATTTGGGATGTGGAAAGCGGAGCGCTGATCGAAGATATTCAGTTCGATATGGTCGCGTTCACCATCGCATTCAATCCCAAAAATGATACGCTTGCCATTGGGTTTTCCGGAAAGATCGTGATATGGGATATTGCCGGCAAAAAAGAGATCGGTTCCCTGCCACAGATCGGCGACATAAAATCGCTCAACTACAGCCCGGACGGTCATTGGCTGGCAACCACCAACAGCGAGGGCGGCATCTCCCTTTGGGAAATGAGCAACGGCATCCCCACTGAGGCTCGCTATAAATTTATTCAAGGCGGAAGCATCACCTCCCTTGAATTCAACAAAGACGGGTCTTTGCTGTCTTCAGGCGGCTCAGACGGATATGCCTATATCTGGGACCTGTCATCCGGCGAAGAACGGGCGCGCCTGCCGCATGGCAATTCAGTGAGCGGCGTATCCTTCTCCCCCATCAACGACCAGTTGATCACGGTCTCACAGAAGGTCGCTCAGATCTGGGATATATCTCAATTGGAGCTCATATCCACCGAAGACCTTGACAAAGCGGCTTGCGCCAAACTGCCAAGTAATTTCTCGTCAAGTGATTGGGCGTTCTTCTTTCACGGAGAAGAATATCGCCTGATTTGTCCGAACCTGCCAGCAGGTGCAAACTAGATCGATCGGAGAAGCCAATATGGAAACTCAAACACAAAAAGTCTCACCCATTCTGGAAGTCGCATGGACGCGTTTTGCCCAGCTAGACGCGTTATCCCTGAAACGGTCAAAGTCTCACATTCGATTGCGATGGTGGGTCGCCACGCTGGGTGTGCTCGCAACCTTGTTCGCCATCCTGACCGAAATCGTTCCGCAGGGATTTTCACCGGTCATCAGTTTTATTTTAAAAATGTTCCTGATCGCCACACCGATCCTCGCATCAGGAATGGCTGCATTTGTGAAATGGCGTTACTCCAGCGGAGACTGGCTGGTGGCGCGCGCCGGAGCAGAAGAGATCCTCAAAGAGATCTACGCCTACCGAACCATTCTACAAAATGAACCCACCCGCCGCGCCTGGCTTGAAAAGCGTTTGGAAGAAATTCAGCGTTCGGTCTATAGCGGGATGAACGGCGAGTTGATCCTTGAGCCGCATAAAGGCGCCCTGCCGCCTACTTCACGCTTCAATCCCAGTTACCCGAATACCGATCCTGGCTTCCACGATCTGACCGGTGAAGAATATTTCCGTTTCAGGTTGGAAAACGAATTGGGATGGCACACGAAAGAAGTCAACAAGCGGCAAAAAGAACGCACCCGCTTGCAGATCCTCATCTTCATTGCCGGCGGTTTGGGAGCTTTCATTGCCGCATGGGGATCTCCGGTCTCTTTGTGGGTTGCGCTGACCGCAGCATTTACAGCCGCAATGCTTGGCTGGCAGGAATTGAGAAATATCGATGCGGTCATCCGCAATTACAGCAAGGTGATCATTGAACTGACCATCCTTTCAGATCACTGGAAGAATCTGGAAGGCAATGAGATCAACCAGACAGAATTCTACAGAATGGTCCGCTCTGCTGAAGACATTCTCTGGGCGCAGAATATGGAATACATCAAGTCTCAGCAAGAGGCTTTGAAAGACGCGGATCTGGAAGAGGAAGCAAGTCTTATCACTCGCGTGATCAAGGAACAGCGCGAATCAGACCGCCGCCTAAAGAAGGCATTTGCCGACGCAGTGGTTGATTACACCGACGATGCCCTGCAGGAAGCGGAAGAGAATCTCACCGAAACTTTCAGGGAAACTCTTGGCTCGCTGGCAGAGGAGGCTTCATCAGAGTTGGTGCAAGCCGAACTCGCCGCCATGCAGGAAGCCCTGGAGGAAGCCGTTGAAAACTTCACAGAAAAACTGGGATTATCCTCCACCATGCAATCGATCGAAGAGGATTACAAAGGTGTCACCGTTGACGCCAATGTTCCCATGAAGGTGTTGAACGAGATCCTGGCTCGCAACCCAAAGACCGGTGAGATCAAAGGTTAAGTCAATATGACAGAAACGATCGAAACACCCAAACCAGCCACACCACCCGTCCCTGCACCGGCTCAGCCGCCCGCCCCGGCAGCAGTGGTAAAGGAAGATAAGACCCTGCCTGTGGAAAAATCCAAACCGGCTCCAGCGCAACGCCCGATCCGCCCTGAAGTCCGCCCGCATGCATTTGTGGTCATGCCTTTCGGAAAGAAAAAAGGCGGCGATGGATCACTGTACGACTTCAACGCGATCTACAAAACGCTGATCAAGCCTGCGCTTGAAGAAGCAGGCTTTGAAGCCTTTCGCGCAGACGAAGAGACCACCTCCGGTGACATCCTGACCGATATGTTCCAGGAACTACTGTTGGCTGATCTCTGCATTTGCGATCTCAGCATCGACAATGCCAATGTCTATTACGAGCTTGGCATTCGTCACGCCTTCCGCAGGCGCGGGGTGGTACACATCCAGGCTGGGCGCGCGTATATGCCCTTTGATATTTTCAACGTCCGCACTCTGCCGTATCACATCACTCCCGAGGGCGTGCCCGACCCCGCATTCATCAAAGCGGATATTCAAGCCATCGCGCGCATGACGCGTGATACCTGGGCATCAGATCGAGACGCGGTCCACAGCCCGATCTTCAACCTGTTGACCGGCTTACGCGAGCCCGAAAGAAGGGCTTTGCGCACGCCGCTCGCAACAGGATTCTGGCGCGAATACAACGAATGGCAGCAGAGGGTCACCATTGCACAGCGGCAAAAACGAATCGGCGATATCCTGTTGTTGACCGAAGAGATCCAAAACCCGCTCATCAAGGAAGAAGCCATTGGCGAAGCCGGGCGCGCACTCTCCAACATGGGACGCAACGAACTCGCATTGGCACAGTACCGTAAAGGGCTGGAGGTCAACTCAGGCAATCAAACTTTCCGCCGCGAAGAGGCTTTCAACTTAAACCGCCTGGGGCGAGTGGACGAAGCCATCGTCAAGATCGAAAGCCTGCTAAACGACTTTCCCAATGACAGTGAAGCGATCTCGTATCTTGGGCGCATATACAAGGAAATGTGGACGCACTCATGGAAGCGCATCAACGACAAAGCCAAGCGAATCAAGACGGCGTTCGACTCCTACCACTGGCTGATCCGCGCTACAGATATTTACATGCGCGGCTTCCACTTTGATTTGAACAATACCTATCCGGGTGTCAACGCCCTCACCCTCTCCACCATCGCTGTGCACCTCGCAGACAAGTTCGACGACAAGCAAGACCCCGACCCCGATATTTCCCGCATCCGCGAAAAACTGCCGGAATTGCGCGGCGCTCTGATCTTTGCATTGGAAGAAGAAGCAGATAGCGACAACGCCGATTATTGGACCTTGATCTCGCTGGCTGAGTTGAGAGTCCTGACGGCGGATAACACATCCAGCGTTGTGCGCGCGTATCGCAAAGCGCTCACTGCCTCACGCCGAAACATCTTCTACCTGAACACATCTCTGGCGCAACTGGAAATGCTCAAAGCCCTCGGTATGCGCGACCAATATGTTCAGGTGGGCATCAACACCATCAAAGAGGAGATCGCCCGCACCAATGGTGATGAGCCTGTACAAAGTCCCCAAAAAGGCGGGGCGAAGAAAAAATCATCGTCCAACGCTTCAAGTGGAAGCGGACGCGCATTCCTGTTCACCGGTTACATGGTGGACTACGCCGGTAAGGATAAGAAAACCTTCCCTGCCGACAAGGAAAAGGAGATCCGCCAGGATATTCGAGAAAAATTGGAAAGCTTCAATCTCGGATCTGAAGACCGGGCTTTCGTAGCCGGGCTTTCAGCCGGCAGCGAGATCATATTTGCAGAGTTGTGCGTGGAAATGGGGATCAAGGTCAAGGCTTTCCTCCCGCTGCCTGAAGCCGCATACATCCGCGAATTTGTATCACCAGGCGGCGATCAATGGGTTGACCGCTTCTACAAGATCCGAAATCACCATCTGGTCGAAGAGCAGTATCAGGTCGAGAATGTGGGTCCCCCGAAGAATGGGGATGATCTTTACGAACGCAACAACCGCTGGGCTTTGTACTCCTCCCTTGGCAAGGGCATAGATAAAGTTCGCCTGATCTCGCTCTGCAACATCCACGGCGATGTGCCCAAAGACCGCGACGCTCAATTGGTAAAGCACATGATGGATCTGATGCGAGAGATCGGCGGAAGCATAGAACAGATCAGCACAGCGAAATACGTGCATCGCATCATCGACAACGTGCTGGAACGATTGATGGATGAAGGCAAGGAAAAATACAACCAAACCTCGATCCGAAAACGAAAAAAATAAACTTCCTTTTGGAATAAAGAAAAAACCCGTCGAAGTTATTCGACGGGTTTCATTACCTGAGGTACTTTTTCTTTGAAGTAGGGCCAGATCTCACCTTTGATGCCGCGTGCCAGATAAAAATCTCCAGCGCGGACGGTCAGCGGACCTTCAAGTGTTTCGATCATCACCATGCGGTCGGCGTCTCCGTCCGTCAGGTCTGTCAAAGGGACGAGATGCACAAGAGCGCGCTTGACACAATAGCCGGGTCGTGTGACCATATAACTGACTTCAAAGATCTGCGGGTCGATACACCAAAAATCATTGGGTGTCTCCAATTCACTGATGAGAATATCGCCATACTTGGCGGTCAACTCTCCGCCCCAGGGCGTCTTGATCAGTAAGGTCTGCGGATCGTTTGGTCCCGGTAAAAATGGCACTGCCCTGCGCTCAACAATACTGCGATATGCTCTAAATTTCAACTTTTCGAGAATCGGATCTTGTGAAGTAATCTTAATTGGCTCGGTCATGTCCAAATTTTATCATATTCAAATGTGGCGAAATTATTATTTTTGTCATCAAAATCTCCAACAAGAAAGTGTAAAAAATAAAGTCTATGAGCATCCTGATCAGCATTGTTGGCGTAAGTGGGGTTGGCAAAACCACACTTGCGCGCGCGCTCTGCGAACGTTTTGACTTCGCCATGGCGTTTGAACAGCACGCCGAGAGACCATTTCAAGCGCTCTTCAAACAGGATGCCAAATACGCACTTGCAAATCAAATGGATTACCTGCTCTTTCGGGCGGAACAAGAACGGGTGTTACGAAACGGCGACCGGCACGCGTTGATGGATGGCGGTTTTGATCTGGATTTTTTTGGATTCACACGGCTCTTTCATGCTCATGGCTGGCTCACCGCCGAAGAATTTGATCTGTGCCGTCGCTTCTACACTTTGACCCGGGACCTGTTGCCGCCCCCGGAATTGGTCATCGCCCTGAACGCGGAGCCGCGGGTCGTCAGTGAGAGGCTCGCCGCTCGCAACAGGATCAACATCGCTTCCGAGAAAGATGCGGGGCTGTTCAAGGAATATCTGGATGAGTGGCTGAGATCGCTGCCGAAAGAAAATCTGCTTGAGCTAAACGTCTCGCATGAAAATTCAGACTACACCCAAAGCGTGCCCATGATCCTTGAACGAATCAGAATGCAATTTAATCTGCCAGAATAATTATGGATATCATTCACGCTCTTAGATGGAGACGTTCATCCTCTGCTCAGGTATATGCTTTTGTTGGCGCGGGCGGAAAGACCACGGCAATTTTTCAATTGGCGCGCGAGATGTTCCGTGCATCCTCCGCGCCTGTCTTTGTGACAGCGACTACCCATTTGGGCATCTGGCAAACCTCTAACGCAGACCAGCACATTAGCGTGACCGACACAAAAACACTCGAGACCCTGGAGCTTAAAGGTGTTATGCTCTTCACCGGTAAAGCAGGTACCGAACGGACAGACCCTGTGAATGAAGAAGTTTTGAACTGGCTGCGAGCTGCGGCAAAAGAAAACCATATCCCCCTTCTGATCGAAGCGGATGGGTCACGGCAACTCTCGCTGAAAGCGCCAGCCGCTCACGAGCCGCCCATCCCCAATTTTTCGGATATTGTAGTTTGCGTGGCAGGCTTGAGCGCGCTCGGCAAGCCGATCCATGAGGCAACGCATCGACCCGAGATATTTTCAGCATTGACCGGGCTGGAACTGAATCAACCGATCAGCCCTGAGTCCATTGTTCACATGCTGACCCATCCGCAGGGTGGGTTGAAAAACATACCACCGAACGCGCGAAAGGTCGCTCTGCTGAATCAAAGCGAAACAGACGATACGCAAGCGATCGGTGGAAACATGGCGGGCGAATTGCTTCGGCATTTTGATTCTGTACTCGTCGGGTCATTGATGTCGAACAAACTGCAGACCTTTGAGAAGACAGCAGGTATCATTCTCGCGGCAGGAAGTTCGACCCGCTTTGGTTCGCCAAAACAATTATTGGACTGGAAGGGCCAACCCTTCGTCCGCCATGTGGCAGAGACCGCGCTCAAAGCAGGACTATCACCCGTCGTTGTGGCGACCGGCGCGTATTCAGAAAAAGTTCAAGAAGCGGTGAAAGGCTTGCCCGTGGAGATCGTTCACAATGAAGATCACAAACAGGGACAGGGAACCACGATCGCCAGAGCGGTTGCGTCTCTGCCCCCTGAAACCGGGTCCGCTGTCTTTCTGCTCGCAGACCAGCCGCAGATCCCAGTGGAGATCGTCCGCGCCCTTGTGGAATCTCACATCAATAAAATGCAGGATATTATCATTCCACTGGTGCTGGAAGAGCGGCGTGCCAATCCCGTGCTTTTCGACCGGGTCACATTCCCCAATTTGATGAAGCTCACCGGAGATGTTGGCGGGCGGGCGGTCTTTTCCATGCATAAAGTTGAGTTTCTGCCCTGGCATGATGATAAACTCCTGTTTGACGTGGATACACCCGAAGACTATCAACGATTGATCAATGATGAAACACTTTAGAGGAAACCTATGATCACAGCCATTATTCTTGCCGCTGGACAATCCAAACGAATGGGCGAACCCAAAATGCTGATGCCTTGGGGTAGAAGTACGGTATTGCAAACTGTCATTTCCACGTTCCAATCCGCCGGGGTGGGAGATATTTTGGTGGTGACGGGAGGCGCGCGGGCGCAAGTGGAGGCACTGATCGGTAAAACGGTGCAGACCGTGTTTAACGAAGAATACGAAAAGGGTGAAATGTTAAGCTCGATACAAGCGGGGTTGTCTGCAAAAACGCGCGAGGCGGGAGCAGCGCTCATTTGTCTTGGCGACCAGCCTCAGGTCCAGGAAAGGACCGTGCGCAGAGTGTGCGATGCGTTCATGTTGAACAAATCCCAACTGGTGGTGCCGAGTTTTGAAATGCAGCGCGGGCATCCCTGGCTGGTCGCGCGCCCGCTTTGGGATGAACTGCGGGCATTGAAATCGCCATCCACACCGCGTGATTTTCTGAAAAAGCACTCCCGCCACATTCACTATGTGGAAGTGGATTCGCCAAGCATTCTGCAAGACCTGGATACGCCGGAAGATTACACAAAATATAAATCGGCTCCTTGAAATATGTTACACTCGCCCCAATTTCTGACCGGGAGAATGTTATGAAATATTATGTCATTGTGAATCCAACCTCAGGGCGCGGTCTTGGCGAAAGATCTGTCCCCCAGATCGAAACCAGCCTGCGTGAGAACGGGCTGGATTTTAAGTTGGTCCGCACAGAGCGCATGTGGCATGCCGCAGAGCTCGCAGAAGGTGCGGCGCGGGACGGCTATGATGTGATCGTATGCGCCAGCGGTGATGGCACGATCAATGAGTCCATCAATGGCATCATGAAAGCCCGCAAGGACGGCTTCACAAAGAGTGCATTCACCGCCATCAGCATCGGCACAGGAAATGACTTTTCCGGCGGCACGGGCATTCCCACCACCTTGAACGACAGCTTGAGGTCGCTGGTCGCCAATAAACGAAAAAAGATCGACATCGGTCTGGTCACAGGCGGAGACTACCCTGAAGGAAGATATTTCGGCAACGGCATTGGTGTAGGGTTCGATGCGGCGGTCGGCAACGAAGCCATCAAGGTCCGCTGGACCCGAGGTTTGCCAGCCTATCTCATTGGTGTGATCAAGACCGTCTTCCTGTACTACAACCCAGCCCAGGTGGAGATCGTCCTCGACGAAAAGGAAGTCATCAAGCAGGTTTCGCTTATGATCTCGGTCATGAACGGAAGGCGCATGGGCGGCGGTTTTCAAATGGCTCCCGAAAGTCAGCCGGATGATGGGTTCTTCGACCTGTGCATCGCAGAGACCGCCTCCAAAGGGCGCATTCTCGCGATGATCCCCCACTTCATCAGGGGCACGCAGAAGTCGCTGCCTGAGATCCAAATGAAACGCGCCAAAAAAGTTTCCATCCGATCTTTGGATAGGACCTTCCCCGCTCATGCAGATGGAGAATTTATCTGCCTTGACGGATCATCCCTGACCCTCGAACTGCTCCCGCGCGAATTAGAGATCATCTGCGCCTGAGACCTGATTTGAAGTATCAGGTTCGTTGCCAAATTTCATTTCTTTATGTCTTGAGTTGAAAACAAAAAATATCATGCACTGGCTCATCAACTTCCTCATCCGCATTTACACCCGCATCACCTGCCGCATCGACGCGCCCGACCTTCACAAATTCCCCATGCATGGACCATTGATCGCCATCGCCAACCATACCGGGCAGATCGAAGTGCCCATGCTTTTCGCGCACTTGCAGCCTCGCAAGCTTTCAGGCTGGGCCAAGGTGGAGGCATGGAATAATTGGTTCCTGCGCTGGGTATTCAATATCTGGGGAGCGATCCCGGTTCATCGCGGCGAAGCAGACATGAAGGCGCTCAAGCTGGCGTTGAAGGCGCTTGAAGAAGGAAAGATCTTCGGGCTTGCCCCCGAAGGCACACGCAACAAAACCGGACAATTGATCCGCGCAATGCCGGGCACGGTCATCATTGCCTTGCATTCCGGCGCGCCCATCATCCCCATCGTTCACTGGGGCGGAGAGGTGTACCTCAAGAATTTGAAACGACTAAAACGCACAGACTTTCACATCCGCGTGGGCGATCCTTTCAAGCTCAATGTGGAAGGGGTAAAGGTCACCAGCGAAATTCGCCAGCAGATCGTGGATGAGATGATGTACGAGATGGCAAAGCTTTTACCGGAGGAATATCGCGGCGTCTACAGTGACATGAGCAAGGCCAGCCAGAAGTACATCCAAAAAGTGGACCCGCAAAGCCTGCATGGCAAATAACGATCCCACTCCAGAGCAGATCGATCAGCTGACCGCTTTCCTGCCTGCCTTTGAAACCCACGGACGGGAATTTGGTCATTGGGATGTCAGCGACCCGAACAGTGAGGTCATGCACTTTCCTTACGCGATCTATGATGAGGATGTGGACCGATTTTTCAAACTCGCAAGCCAGCCCTGCTTTGCGGATCTGCAATATTCAGAGAAAAACCCGGGCGAATGGATCAAGTCGGCTGGGTTTTACGAGAACGCCACCCTCGACCAACTACGCTCCGTGCTGACATGGTGGGTGCGCGGAGAACGATTTAGTGAAGGGCTGTGGTTCACCGCCCTGAAAGACGGTCACATACAAAGCTTGTTGCGGCGTATGCAGGAACTTCGCCAGATGATGACATAGGCAGCGACCGCAGCGGTCCATCTTCGATATAATCGGGGACATTATGAAAAAGCACAGCATCGCAGGTTTACTCGCAGGTCTTGCGGCGGCGTCCATTTGGGGCGGCATGTACGTCGTCAGCAAAGTTGTTCTGGAGGTCATTCCTCCTTTTGCCTTGCTCACCACACGCTACATTCTCGGCGCGCTGACACTGGGCATGGTGATGTACTTTCGCAAGTCGAAGGTCGAGATCACTAAAGATTTTTTCTGGAAGAGCCTGCTGGTGGGATTTGTAGGATATGGGATCTCGCTCGGTTTTCAATTCGTAGGGACAAAACTCTCCACCGCATCCAACGGCTCGCTCGTGACTTCAGCCACTCCGGCCTTCGTTTTGCTCTTTGCCCCGTTTTTGCTGGGCGAACGCACCACTCCCCGCCGCATCTTCGCATTGATCGTATCTTCGTTGGGAGTGCTGGCAGTCATTGACCCGCGCACAGCGGAACTTTCTCCCAACCTGTTCTGGGGCAACATGAGTCTGCTCGCAGCAGCGCTGACATGGGCTCTGTATTCGGTGCTGGTACGCAAAGTTTCAAAAACCGGCGACTTGCTTGCGTCTTCTGCCATCATGCTTTTGGGCGGACTGCCTACCAGTCTGCTTGCAGGACTGTGGGAGGTAAACACTCAAGGCGTGGGAGAGATCACCATTGGCATCATCGGCGGAATTTTGTTTTTAGGGATCATTTCGACCGCCATTGCCATGTTCCTGTGGAATTACGCTTTTGCAGAACTTCCCGCCGCCGTGGCTTCCCTTACATTCTTTGCTCAACCCATCGTTGGCACTTTGCTGGGCTGGTTCTTTCTGTCCGAAAAGATCACGCCTTTGTTTCTGGCGGGCGGAGTCTTGATCGGGATCGGGATATTGATCGCCACCAGCGAGAAGTAATTCGCCGATTTGGTTGCATGAAAATGCAAACGACCTGCCCTCAAATGGGCAGGTCGTTTTATTACACAGAGACAGACAGCAGTTAAGAAAGACCTGTTCGTTTTAGAAATTTCATTCGAGCAGGCAGATCCGCGAGCAGGGAATCCGCAACAAAGAAGATCAACATCCACACACCCAGCCGCAGCAAAATATTAAAGGCGATCGAGTGCCTTGAAATATCATTCGCATCAGCCGCCCAGATAAGCACAGCCTGCGGGTACGAAAGCAGGATCATCAACACCGGCGCAAGCCAAAGCGATTTTTTGTCGCGCCAGGCAAGGGAGGCAATGAAGGCTGCGAACAGGTTCGCAGCAAAGAAGAAGACCAACCCAAAACGGGTGGGATACAACAGCTCAGAGATGCGAGCATCTTTAATGATCGGCCGATATCCGGTGGCGGTGTAATAATACACATCAGGATAAAAACTCTGCCCGGGGGTTTCTGTAAACACGTTCTGGAAGGTCTGCGCTTTGTAGAACCACAGGAATTTAACATACTCAACCCGACCGGGTCCCATTGCCCATTGGCGAAATTCTTCCTGATCTTCATCGAACGTGAATGCAATGTTGACCGTGAATTTTTTTCCCGGCTCGGGGTTACGCGCGATCTGCACCAACCGATCATCGATGGGCATGCCATGATGCCTGAAATATTCCGTGTATTCTTCCGATGGGAAGACCCGCAGGGCTGTGTTCATCAATATCGCGCGGAAAGGGCGCAGAGCGACCGTGGCGAGTTGTGAACTGAACAGGAAGATCAACACGAACGCCAGACTGACTCCCGCCGCGTGCCAGCGGTATGAGCTGAACCAGAATACAACAAACACCACCGCCGCGATCATCAACAGCAAATAAGCGTAAGTGTCGCGGGTGAATACAATGAGCAGCGCAAGGAAAACGACCGCCCCCGCCACCCATCCATTCCACTTCGTAAGCAGGGAAAGAGACGCGGCGAGGAATAACGCGGTCAATGAAAGCCCGATCGATTCGCTCCCCAGGAATGGGTCCCACATGTAAATATCCCTGCTCAAAGTGAAGGCAAGCACCAAAACAAATAGCGCCGGTTTGAGCAGGATATTCTTCACGGTGCCCGCGGAGACAAAAGCAAGAATCCCCCAGCACACGATCGAAAAATAAAGCTGCAGGGTAAATATCTTCTCAGGGTCGGAGTCTACAAGCTTCCAAAATAAAGCCGTGACCGGAGGTCGGGCGTCGATCCAAAAATCACGCGAGAAGACCGGCAGACTCGCATTGTGGAAGTAATCGTTGGTGTCGCCGAATGAACGCGGCTCATGGACGATATCCGCATTGTCAATTCGCAGCCATGCAAAGTAGGCGAATGCCGCAAGTTGAAAAATGATCAGCAGGGTTGAGAAAATCCGTTTTGACATAAAGCCGGTTCGGTTTATTGCTTCCTTGCCACATTCCCTTCGGCAAGTTTTTGCACAAGGCTGACATTCGCTTCACTGCCCACGGTATGCAGCAAGGCCATGTTAGGCGGGCGCTGCGCTCCAACAGGATAACCGCAGATCAGCACCACTTGCTGCCCTGAGTGAATGCCGCGCTGCAACAACGCCGAATCGACATTGGCGATCATTTCGTCCATGTGATTTACAAAATTAGAAAGATAAGGCTGAACACCCCATAGGAAAGCCAGTTGATTAAAGGTTTCACGCTCGGGCGTGAAAGCCAAAATAGGTTTGGATGGTCGCGCCTTGGACATTAACCACGCGGAACGTCCCTGCATCGTAAAGACGGAAACCGCCTGCACTTCGGGGTCTTGCGCCAGAGCGTTTGCAGCGCGCGCCATCGAAGCAGCATCGCTTTCGCCAAGCCCTGCCCTGCCGTCCTGACGGCTGCCCCACTCGATATAGTGGGTCTCTGCCTCGTTGACAATGCGTGACATCATGGCGATCGCCTCGCTCGGATAGTCGCCGGACGCGGTCTCTGCGGAGAGCATCACAGCATCGGTTCCATCGAAGATCGCATTGGCAACGTCTGAAGCTTCAGCGCGCGTGGGCAGCGGGTTCTGGATCATGGACTCGAGCATCTGCGTGGCGGTGATGACCAGCTTGGCACGCGCATTGGCGGCTTGAATGATCATCTTTTGCAGGGATGGCACACGCTCGGGCGGAAGCTCAACACCGAGATCACCGCGAGCCACCATCACACCATCCACCACATCCAGAATGGCTTCCAGTTCGGTCAACGCTTCGGGTTTTTCCAATTTTGCGATCAACAGCGGGCGGATCTTTTTGCCGGCGGCGAACTCGTCAATGGCGGCTCGCACCGCTTTCACGTCTTCGGCGCTGCGCACAAAAGATATCGCCACCGCATCCACACCTTGCGAAATGCCAAAAGCCAGATCAGATTTATCCTTCTCTGTAAATCCTGCGATGCGGAGTTTTACGCCGGGAAGATTGATCCCCTTGTGCGAAGATAAAGTGCCTCCGACAAGAACTTTCGCGTGCACAACACGCCCATCGACTGAGATCACTTCCAGAGCGAGCCGTCCATCGTCGAGCAGCAGCCGGTCGCCGGTCTGCACCGAATCGAACAGCTCGCGAAAATCCACAGGCAAAAGTTGATGCGGCGTATGGGGAGCCTCATCTCTGGTTGCGTACAAACAAACCTGCTCATCCACGGCAAGCTGCAAAGGGACCGACAATTTTCCAACGCGGATCTTTGGTCCCTGCAGGTCTTGCAAGATGCCGATCGGCATTCCCAATTTTCTGGAGACCGTGCGGATCCTCGTGACCTTTTCTGCGTGCTGTTGATGTGTACCGTGTGAAAAATTCAGGCGGGCAACATTCATCCCAGCTTTGATCAAGGCTTCAAGCGCCTGCTCCGATTCTGAAGCGGGACCAATGGTGGCTACGATTTTGGCTCTTCTCATACTCTCTCTTACTTCCTTTTCGATAATAATGGATAAAAATTCAGCGAATCGTTCTGATTCGCGGATTCTTTTGGTTAACAATAAAACAGCCGCAGGGTTACGCAAAATCCCTGCGGCTGTAATTAAACTGGGGGGATTTGCTACATGTAATGCAGTTCTTTTGCCTGACGTGTCAGTTCCTCGCGGAATTGCGGGTGAGCTACATTGATCAACGCTTGCGAGCGCTGACGAATAGTTTTACCATATAAATCCGCAATGCCCCACTCTGTCACCACATAGCGGACATGGTTGCGGCTGGTCACCACGCCTGCGCCCTGCTTAAGCATGGCAGTGATCTTGCTTACTTCGGTGCCGTCTCGCATGGTGGCAACGCTCGGCAAAGCAATGATCGGCACGCCGCCCTTGGAACGCGAAGACCCGTAGACAAAATCCAACTGACCGCCCACACCACTGTACAGTTTGGGTCCGATACTATCGGCGCAGATCTGCCCGGTCAAATCCACTTCGATCGCGGAGTTGACAGCCACCATGCGATCGTTCTGCGCGATGACGAACGGATCATTCACGTACTCGGTCGGGTGCATCTCGATCATCGGATTGTCATTCACCCACTCGTAAAGTTTCTTTGTCCCGAGAATGAATCCCGCCACGATCTTGCCTGGGTGCAGAGATTTGCGTCCGTTCGTGATGACTCCCGCGTTGAACAGGTCGATCACGCCATCTGAGAACAACTCGGTATGAATGCCGAGGTCTTTTTTATCGAACAAAAATTTAAGCACCGCATCCGGGATCGAACCAATGCCCAACTGCATGGTCGCGCCGTCAGGGATCAACCCGGCGACATGACCGGCGATCTTCTGGATGACATCCATATCGCCTTCGGCTGTCATCTTGTGTTCTGGGATCGGGTAATTGACAGGGACAATGTGGGTCAGGCGGCTGACATGAATGAAGGCATCGCCCAGCGTGCGCGGCATTTGCTCGTTCACTTCCGCAATGACCACCTTGGCAGATTCCGCCGCAGATTTGGTCAAACCTACTTCCACGCCCAGACTGCAAAACCCGTGCTCGTCAGGAGTGGAAACGTGAATGATCGCCACATCCAAAGGCAGAACACCGCGCTTGAACAAAAGGGGAAATTCCGAAAGCAGAACGGGCGTGAAATCTGCGCGCCCTTCGTTCACAGCCTTGCGGATGTTCGCACTGATGAACATTGAATTGACCCGCAGATGACCTTCCATTTGCGGGCTGACATAGTCTGCCGAGCCAACGGTCAATGCCTGACAGATCTCCACATCCTGCAGACTGGGAGCATACTCCACCAGCGCCGCCAGCAATTTTTGAGGCACGGAAACATTCCCGGTCAAAAAGACACGATGCCCCGATTTGATGGTCTTGACTGCTTCTTGCGGGGTTGTGACCCGCGATTGATAAATACTGGTCGCCATTTCTTACTCCTCCTGGGCGCTCAGGCGGACAAGGTTGACCAGTTTTCCATTGTGCGTGTTAACCGCCGCTTCAATGGCCGGGAACTCTTTGATCGCCTCTTCGATGCCCTTGTTCGCCACTTCCAAAATATATGGAATGGCAGCGTTCAAGAACACATGACTGGCCGTGCGCGCGACGACGCCGGGAATATTCGGTACGCAGTAATGCACCATGCCTTCTTCCACAAAAGTGGGATGCTCATGCGTGGTCGGACGGGAGGTTTCAACACAACCGCCCTGGTCGATGCTGACATCGATAATGATCGAGCGCGGTTTCATGGCGCGGACCATCTCGCGGGTAACCACGATCGGCGCGCGTTGTCCGCTGACCAACACCGCCCCGATCACCACATCTGCAAAGGCAGTTGCGCGTTCAAGGTTGCGCTTGGTCGAGATCATCGTCACTGCGCGCGGGAAGCGCTCTGAGATCTTCTCCAGCACGCTCAAGCTCTTATCGATCACCGTCACTTGTGCGCCTGCACCAAGCATTGCTTGAGCGGCAGACATTCCCACCACGCCGCCGCCGATAATAACCACCTCGGCAGAAGGCACACCGGGGAGCCCGCTCAAGAGCACACCCTTGCCGCCCCAATTATTTTGCAGAAGACGAGCCGCGATCTGGGGGATCATCGCTCCGCAGATCAAACTGAACGGGCGAAGCACGGTCAACGCGCCGGACGCATCCTGCACCTGCTCGTAAGCAAGCGCAGTGATCTTCTTCTCAAGCAATAGATCGATCTGATCTTGAGAGCTGGAAGCAAGGTGCAGCAAACCCGCGAGGATCGCGCCGTCCTTCAGCCATTCCATTTCCTTCTTCAGCGGACGTGAGATCTTCAATAAGAGATCCGCCCGCCCAAAGACTTCCTCTGCGGAATAAGCGACCCGCGCCCCCGCCTTTTCATATTCCCGGTCGCTAAAGCCCGCGCCCACGCCGGCATCATGCTCAACAAATACCTGATGCCCGTTTTGAGTAAGGATCTCAACTCCCGCCGGGGAAAGACCCACACGATATTCGAAGGGTCTGCTTTCTTTTGGAATTCCAATGTACATAGTATGCCTCCACATAAAAAACCCTAAAGGATCTTTTTGAAACCTTTAGGGTCAAAAAATCTATGCCATATTGAGCACTTCGCGAATGGAAGGAAGCGCCCAATCGATCGTATCCTTGTCAATGACAAGCGGCGGAGCAAAACGAATGACGTTGTCGTGCGTCTCTTTTGCCAGAATGCCCTTCTTCTGCAAAGCTTCGCAGAAACGACGGGCACCCTTTGCCTCGGGCTTAAGTTCCACGCCGATCAGCAATCCACGACCGCGCACTTCCTTCACATGCGGACTGGAGATCTCGCTCAACTGCTCGACAAAATACTCACCCAACTGTTGAGATCTCTCGGCAAGTTTTTCATCGCGGATCACCTTCAACGCCGCGCGGGATACTGCTGCGGCGAGCGGATTGCCGCCGAAAGTGGACCCATGCTCGCCGGGCGTGAACAAGCCGAGGATTGCCTTGTCTGCCAGCACCGCCGAAACAGGATAAAAGCCTCCAGCCAGCGCCTTGCCGATGATGGTAATGTCAGCGCGGACATCTTCATGATGCGCCGCGAACAACTTACCCGTCCGGGCCAGACCGGTTTGGATTTCGTCCGCGATAAACAGCACGTTGTTCTTCTTGCAGATTTCAGAGACCTTCTTCAAATATCCGGCGGGCGGAATGATGACCCCAGCCTCGCCCTGGATCGGCTCAAGCAGAACAGCGGCGGTATTGGGGGTGATCGCCTTTTCAATTTCTTCCGCGTTGCCGTAGGTCACAGTAACGAAACCCGGCGTGAACGGGCCAAAATCATGGCGATAGGAAGGTTCAGTGGAGAACGACACGATGGTCACGGTGCGCCCGTGGAAATTGCCCGAAGCGACGATGATCTCAGCCTGATGGCGCGGAACTTTCTTGACCTGATACGCCCACTTGCGCGCAAGCTTTACGGCGGTCTCAACCGCTTCTGCGCCAGAGTTCATCGGCAGCGACATTTCGTAGCCGGTCATCTCGGAGAGTTCCTTGTACAGGAGAGGCAGCTGGTCGTTGCGGAAGGCACGCGAAGTCAGAGTTACGCGCTTCGCCTGGTCAAGCATGGCATTCAGGATCTCGGGGTGTACATGTCCCTGATTGACAGCGGAGTACGCGCTCAAACAATCGAGATACTTCTTCCCTTCCACATCATAGACCCATACGCCTTCAGCTTTTTCGATCACCACATCCAACGGATGATAGTTATGCGCGCCGTACTGCTCTTCCATCTTGATAAAGTCTTGTGTATTCATTAATGATCCTTTTTAAAGATTTAACCACAAAGGCACTAAAAGGAAAACCTTCGTGACACTTTGTGGTGAAAAATATTACGCCACATCAAAAAGCTGCGCCAGAATTGCCTTCTGCGCGTGCAGGCGGTTGTGAGCCTGCTGGAAGATGACCGAGTGTTCACCGTCGGCGACTTCGTCGGTCAATTCATGATTACGGTGCGCGGGCAGACAATGCATGACGATCGCATCCTTATCCGCTTCGCTGACCAACTGAGCATTGACCTGATACGGAGGGAAGATCTTCTCGCGCTTGGCGGTTTCTTCTTCCTGCCCCATCGAAGTCCAGGTGTCGGTATAGATCACATGCGCGCCCTTGACCGCCTCATGCGGATCGCGGACGAAGGTCAACTTGCTGCCTGTCTTCTTTGCGATGTCCCGGGCGATCTCCACAGCGGCAGGATTCACATCGTAGCCTTCGGGAGTGCCAACAGTGACGTTCCAACCCAGCAAAGCGGAGACATGCATCAGAGAGACAGTAACGTTGTTCCCATCTCCCACGTAGCTGACATTCAAGCCTTTGGATTCTTTGCCGAATTTTTCAACAATGGTCAACGCATCTGCCATGCCCTGGCAGGGATGGTTGTAATCGCTCAAGCCGTTGATGACCGGGATCTCAGACCACTTCGCCAGTTCCACCACATGCGCGTGATCGAAGGTGCGAGCCATGAGCGCCTGCACATATCCCGAGAGCACGCGGGCAATATCGGCAATGGATTCTCGCTTGCCAAGCCCGATCTCATTCGGAGAAAGATACAGCGCATCGCCGCCGCAGTGACGCATCGCCATATCAAAAGAAACGCGGGTGCGCAAGCTCGGCTTCTGGAAGATCATTCCCAGCACCTTGCCTTTGAAAATGGGTTTGTTGCCTTTCTTGAAATATTGCTTCTTTAATTTCACAGCCAGGTCGAGCAGGTCTTCAATTTCATCAGATGAATAATCTGAGATCGCAATAAAATCCTTCATGGAAACTCCTTGAAAATAAAACCCTGGAAATCAGCCTCACTACGCCACTTTCGGAGAGTCGCTTTCAATTCCAAAGTTCGGTTTTTATAAAGTATATCGTTTTTATGAGAATCTGTCTTGTCTCAAGCGTCATAGCCCTGAAGTGACTTAAATCTTTGGAAAAATGATAAAAAAACGGGCGCCCGTGAATGAGCGCCCGCCGCCAGCCTAGGCATTTCTCACTTTTTTCCAGTAGCGTATCAACCCATCTGCGCTCATGCCAAGCGGATTCGCCAGCGCGTACGCCTGCCTGACTTCATCGCTCAATTCTTCGGCGCTGCCCTGATCTTCCATCAAGGTCGAGAACTTTTCACGCAGTTCATCCACAGGCGGGTCGGCAGGCATCACCTGCTCCAGCCATCGCTCGGTCTCATCGAGCCGCCTCTGCAATTCGGTCAACTGCCAATCGGCATCGTCGAAAATCCCAAAATGGGTCGGCGCGATGCGCGTAAACTTCAGCGAACGCAGGCGCGCAATGCTATCGCGCCACCTGCCAAAATGCAATTCAGGCGGAGGCATGGGCGCGCGCAAATAAGGGTAACCCGGAATCCGCACCCCGCCCACATCACCGCTGAAGCACACATCTTCGAACAGATAGGAATAATGATGCTCGGCATGCCCCGGCGTATTGACAGGAAGGAATCTCAGCCGGCCAATGACGATCTCTTCCGCGTCGTTCGGGACTGTGAGCTGATCTGCCGCAACGGGCAGAAACTCGCCCCAGAGCGTTCCCATCTTGTCGCCGTAGATGCGCGTGGCGCTGGCGATGAGCTTCTCAGGGTTCAGCATGTGCGGTGCGCCATTCGGGTGGACGAAGATCCGCGCGCCCTGGCGTGAAAGCCAGCCCGCCGCGCCCGCATGGTCGAGGTGAATGTGCGTGAGCAGAACGTGGGTAATGTCGCGGGGAGATAAGCCCTCCTTCGCAAGACCAGCTTCCAGCGCGGAAAGAGTCGAGCCGGGTCCGCTTTCGATCAGCACCACGGCATCTCCATCCCGAATCAAATACGAAGCGATGGCTTGAGTCTGATCCTGAAAATGCAGGTCTATTGTGGCAATACGGCGCTTTTCCATGTTCGCACATCCTGTGAGGTGAAGTCAGATGAAAATTCTGAAATAGCCTGCGTGAGGTTGGCATCGCATGCGATCACGCAGACAGGCACGCGCCGCTCGCGCAGAGAGAGCACAAGTTTATCTGTGCCGCCGCGCGGACCGTTGAAAGTTTCAGCGTCTAGCAGAATGACCACCGGGCGCAGGTAACGCCTTTGAAGGTCATCCACTGCCTGCAAGAGATCGGGGCGCGTGGTGGGCGTAATGATAATGGCACTTGAACCTTGAGGCAACTGCGAAGCTTGCGCGGCTACGAGCGCGGCGACCGATAGGTTTCCATCTGCCTCCACAAAGGCGAGAGTCTCAAGTATCTTGCCCTCCTGCCGTTCACTGCGTTCCGCCTGATGCACATTGAAGGTTTGCCCCGCGCTCGCATACCCAACCGCCCTGCGCTGGGAAATGAAGTAATGCGTAAGCGATGCTGTGATGCTGATCGCGTACTCCAACGTGGACGGCAGGAGCTGAAACTTTGGTCGCTTTCCAAACAGCATAGCCTCCACAGGCACATCATAATCTTGATACGGTTTTTCGTAGTGAACATCTTTTTGCGAATCAAGATACAACCAGACTTCCGCCTGCGGGTCCTGCTCGAACTCTTTGACCATCAACTGATTGCGGCGGATGCTGGTAGGCCAATGGATGCGTTTCATGGCATCGCCATGCACATATTCGCGCACGCCAGCCGCGTGAGGTGTGATCTCTGATGACTTGCGCCGAATGACCTGTCCGCCGGGCAGCAAGCCGGGCGGGAATAAAAAAGACCGGATCTCAAAAAGCATGGGAAGGACGATCAATTTATTTTCAGAGGCGATGGTCTTGCTAACCCGAAAAAGCCCCAAAGGGTCGCCGGCAGAAAGCATAGTCGGACCAAGCGGAAACGCGCCGCGGCGGGTAAGCCATGTGCGCGCAAGATAAGTGCGCTTTTGCCGCCCCATGACCATTGTCAAAAGGCGCGAACCGGAGGCAAAGGGAATGGTGGACTGGTTGCGGACTTCGATCCACGGTGCGAGTACGCGGCTCTTGTTGATCACCTCAAAGTGCTCTTCGAAGATATCCCCCACATTGGCACGCAAAACGCGCGCGCTTCGGGTCAGGCTCAGCCCATTTGCGCTCCAGCGCGTCCAGACCCAGCCGCCAACCCCAAGCAACAATCCGAGATAGATGAAACGCGAATAGACCGCCGCGCCGGTGATCACCGCCCCCGCGGTACCGATCAGCAACAGAAGGGCGACAAGGATTCGCCCAGCCTTCATTTGGACTTCTTCCCCGCCGGCATGGACGCGAACTCTCCGCCCGGCACAGGGGTGGCATTGATCGCTTCT
Organism: Anaerolineales bacterium; assembly: GCA_017985935.1. Classification (GTDB taxonomy): domain Bacteria; phylum Chloroflexota; class Anaerolineae; order Anaerolineales; family Villigracilaceae; genus Villigracilis. The sequence continues at coordinate 37,169 of JAGNWT010000035.1, forward strand.
TGAACGATGCGGTCGGAGCTTAGATCGCGCAGACGAGCCGCCGGGCTGACGATGATACGATGAGCCAGAACCGGCACAGCCAGCGCTTGAATATCGTCTGGAAGGACATGGTCGCGACCAGACATGGACGCGCGCGCCTGACCTGCGCGGGCAAGCGCCAGGCTTCCGCGCGGGCTGGCTCCGAGGTATACATCTGCACTTTGGCGGGTGCGGGTGGTCAACTCTACGATGTATCTTTTTACAACAGGCGAAACATAGACCGCTTTAACATCATCTGCCGCCTGCAAGATCTCTTTCAACTTCACGACCGACTTCAAGGTCTCCAGAGGGTGCCGGATCTGCTGGTCATCGAGCACGCGGATCTCGTCTGACATGGAGGGGTATCCCAGCCGCAGGCGAAGAAGGAAGCGATCCAATTGCGCTTCGGGCAAGGGAAAAGTCCCTTCATATTCGATCGGGTTCTGGGTCGCCATCACCATGAACGGTCTCGGCAGGATATGAGTTGTGCCGTCCACGGTCACCTGCCGCTCCTCCATTGCCTCGAGCAAGGCGGCTTGTGTCTTCGGTGTGGCACGGTTGATCTCATCCGCGAGAACGATCTGCCCAATGACTGGTCCCGGGCGAAATTCAAATTTATTCTTCTGCTGGTTGTAGATGGAAACGCCCGTCACATCGCTTGGGAGCATGTCTGGCGTGAATTGAATCCGGTTGAAGGTGCAGTCCAGCGAGCGGGCAAGACTGCGGGCAAGCATGGTCTTTCCAACCCCGGGCACATCCTCGATCAAGACATGTCCCTGACAAAGCAGCCCGATCACGATCAGTTCGATCGACTGCCTTTTCCCTACGATCACCTTCTCAAGATTTTCGATCAACTTTTCACTAAAAGCTTGAATGTTCGCCATGGTTTTATCCTTAAATGAGATGCGGTCGATTCTACGTGCTATCCATAGTAAGGGCAAGCCTAAACACCCAATCCTTCAGGATAATCCCTTAACCTCCTTGAGTAGGGTATGCCTTGACGGATTTAACTTCGGATGGAATAATCAGCGCCACGCCCCAGTAGCTCAATGGATAGAGCGCCTGACTTCGGATCAGTAGGTTGTGGGTTCGACTCCTGCCTGGGGCGCCTATATGTAGGCAATACCAATTGCT
>JAGNWT010000036.1 GCA_017985935.1 Anaerolineales bacterium
TGGCCTCCTCAGTGCGATTGAGGCGCGCTCCCAACTGCGCTACAGGCCCTTTCGATAAGGCGAAGCGTATTCTACCTGAGGCGTTTGGGAATGTCAATGCAAAATATGGAAATGATCAGGCGTTTTTACGAGGCAAACAAAAGTGCAAAATCACCTGACGATAGTGTAAAGAAAAATTTATTTATTTTCTATTAAAATTTTTTTATCTTCATCGATGCAAAAGGGGCATTCAGTATGTCAACGTACCTTTCAACGCAAAATATAATTTCCCGATTATTTGAACCTTTTCGAGTATTTGCCGCAGTATTCATAGCAGTTATTTTTTGGCTGTATCCGGCAATCGTCCAACCTTCTCAGCCAAATGGCGAGAAAATCAGGATTCCGTTGCAGGAATATGGTGGTATTAAGTTGGTTACGGCAATCGAATCTCGCGCTCCGAATTGTGATAAATCCTGTCAGATTGACGTTTGTATAGATTGGAAGCCGGGACCATCCCCGACTTGCCCAAAACCCGGACCTGGTGGCGGTTGTTGTTTTGCTTATGAAACACAATGCGACCCAGGCTGCGTGGATCCAATTCCAACCCTTCCGCCAAGTATCTCGGCAAGCCTTAACTGTTCTCAAAATGGAAATAATGGCTGGTGTATTGGCTCGTTATCGCTTGATTTGACAGCTTCCGATCCGCAAGGTCAGACTGTAATTATCTCAGGTGTTTTGAATGGTGTTGCATTTGCCTGTCCAATCGGAGTAACTTCCTGTTCAATACCAATTTCCAGTGAAGGTGCAGGTTCCATCACTTATCGTGCTGATTCATCCACCGGATTGTCGGCTACAGGCTCAACGAATTATCAATTGGATTCGACCAAGCCAATGCTTGCCGGTACCCTAAGTGGCGTAACGGCGTCCAATAATTGGTATCGATCAGATGTTTCAGTAGATGTGATTTCAAGTGACTCTGTTTCAGGATTAGCATTCGTATCAGCAGTTGTGGATGGGGGCTCACCAATGACCCCCGATCTCCCTATAATTTTTCCTGATGGGATTCATACACTCTTGCTTACTTCATATGATAATGCTGGAAATATATCCCAAGTATCGAAGATAATACAGGTTGATACAATTACTCCAACGGTCTCGGTTGCTCTTGGAGGAATAAGTGGAACGAATGGCTGGTATATATCAACGGTAGTGGTTACACCCTCGGCCAACGATTCGAGTTCAGGAATCGCCTTACTGGAAGCGATGGTAGACGGGAGTTCGTGGTTTCCAATTAATTCTCCACTAAGTTTTTCAGACGGGGTTCATAATTTTCGATTTCGTGCTACTGATAATGTAGGAAATGTAACCGAAACGGCGCTTCAAACTATAAAGGTTGACACAGTCACACCGAAAATAAGTACGTCCATTTCCGGGAGCAACGGAACAATTGGGTGGTATGTTTCGAATGTCACTGTTTCACCTGTGGCTCAAGACGCAGAATCAGGGGTTGCATTGCTTGAAATTAAGATTGATAACGAAGAGTGGGTAAAGGCAGAGGAAGTTCATACTTTTTTTGAAGGCGTGCATAATTATCAGATTCGCGCTACAGACATTGCGGGCAATATAACTGAAAGTTCTATCCGAACTCTTAAGGTAGATACAATTACGCCTGTAATAAATGTTTCAATTAAGGGAGTAAGTGGAATTAATGGATGGTATGTTTCGAAAGTAGAGGTCACTTCAACTGCCTATGACGGGAACTCGGGGGTTTCTTCGCTTGATTTTGTAGTTGATGCGGGAGTTTGGGAAAAATATACAAGTCCTTTGGGCTTTACGGATGGAGTTCATACAGTTAAATTTAGGGTTACCGATTATGCGGGAAATGTAACAGAGACATTGTCAAAAGAAATAAAAGTTGATACTTATACGCCTTTTGTGAGCCTAAAAATAGATGGAACTTCGGGGTTTAATGGCTGGTTTGTTTCCCCTGTAACGATTGAGCCTATTGTAAACGACTCCGTATCGGGCGTAGCTTCCGTTCAAGTGGCTGTTGACGATGGGGGATGGGCGGTTGTAAATAATTCAATTCCATTTGGTGAGGGGGTACACACATATCAATTTAAGGTTGTTGATGGTGCGGGCAATAGCATAATAATCCCTGCTCAAAACCTGAAAGTGGATACGATAGCGCCGATCATTGAAATGACAAAAAGGCTCTCGCTCGGCGAAACTGTTGATTATCATTTGATGGATCATGGCAGTGGGTTGTATATTTATCGTGCTGTGATTGAAGATGAAGATGAAAAGTATAAAAAGGTTGTTTGGGTGGATGATATCAGCGGAAATCTGTTTGAAAATCAAATTCTGTGGGATGGAAAATTTACTGATGACAAAAAAGCAGGTTGGGGAAAATATTACTTAACTTTGAAGATCCGTGATGTCGCAGGAAATGAGGCGATGAGGACCGCGGTAATAAACGTAACCCCATTTAGTTCATTAACTGAGATTCCCGAATTTAATCCACCACCGTCGATAGTGAATCATTCTCTGGATGTTGAAACGGAAATTGAAGTTCCTTCTTTTGGCGGGGAAATTAATAATAAGATTGGGATAGGCGAAATTACGACCCTTGATGAGGGCGGTGAAGTCCATAATGATGAAGTAGAAGAACAAAATGTTATCATAAATGATGGGGGCGAAATCAACGGCCAGCTATATACAGCATCTTTTACTGACATTATTTTTAACGAAGGTGGATCACTTGTGAATTGGGTGGAAGATGCAATTGATGAAGCTTCTTTCACACTGGGCGAGGTCACTAATTCAAAATCCAATTCAAATCCTGATAATGTCCTTTGGGGGCTGGCAGCAACAACATTGGCGGGTACAGCCCTTGCCGATTGGAAAAAGAAACGCGAAGACGAAGAGAATATTAAAAACGAGAATCTAGGCAAACTAAGATCCAGGCGCGAATCTGAAAAGAACCGCAATGCTGAAATTCGTGCTAGGAAAATGACTACACAGGTGTCGCGTTCTCAGATCGTTAAAATTTCTAATAGGGAAAGGGCTGAAGGGTTCGTTATAGCAGCGCAACAGGCAGAAAAGAAGCGACTTAGGGAGCAGAAACTAAAAGAGAGGCAACAAGCCGGTCTAATGGCATATTATCAAGGTAGAAAGATTGGGGAGGTTCTTAATAGTGATCTGCTTGAGGAAAAAACAACATCGTTTGAAAAAACGATGGATTGGATAGATCAGCATCAGGCAGAGATTTCGATTGGTATTGGTGTTGCTGTAGGAGTGGCTGCAATTATTGCCAGTGGCGGATTGGCAGCACCATGGGTTATGGCTGCCTGGATTGGCGGCGCCGCCGCCGTTGCTGGTGGTACAGTGGCGCTTGGAACTGTGGGGTTGAATTCATATTACGGAAGACCTCTAGGGGATAATGTATTAAGAAACCTGTTTATTGCAGGGGCAACAGCTGGTGCTGTTGCAGGAGTTGGTTTTCTGTTTCAAAGTGCTGTACAGGGAGTTGGGATCTATTGTTCGTTAAATGTATCTGCTTGCTCAAAGGTAGAACCGGTGCTTAATGCGTTCGACGCGCTTGAAGAAGCATATTTGTATCTAAAGGGATCGTATCAAACATGGATAGGTGATGGAAATGGGGCTGCAGAAACGTATTCAGAATTGCAAGCAGAGTATGTAGATGGAGGGGTGCCAGGCAATGCAATTGCTGCTGACTTGGTAGAGCCGATCATCAAACTTGGTCCTGACGCTGTGAATATTGCTCTTAAATATGGTGATGAGACAGTTCCATTGCTTTTACTATACGGTAAAGATGCTGTTGATATTATTGGCGCGTATGGCGATGATGGAATATCTTTGTTACTTAAGTTTGGAAATGAAGCTACCGATGCGATTAAACTTGTAAAAAAATTTGGCACGCCAGCTGTGAAAGTGCTAAACGCCGTAGATTTGGATGGGGCAACTAAATTATTGGAGAATTTGGATGACGATGTTTTGGCATATACTCTAGAAAAAGGAGAAGATGCGATATATGCACTTTCGCGTTGGAGCGAATTAGAGCTGAAAGAGTTTGGCCCTGAATTGGCATTAAGGGCTGAAAATGATGCGATAGTAATCAAAGCTATTGATGAATTAGTAAATTCAGGTCCCTTAGATCCCAAACACCTTACGCGCGAGCAGGATAACTTGATAAAGTTAATTGCTGAATGTTCCACTCAGTATAGCGATGAGGGGCAGATTGTTTTAGGGAAATGGGTCGATTATGGACACGGCTTTACTAAATATGCCCGCGAGACTGGTTCAGTTCATTACAATCCTCATCCAGATATGTGGAATCTTTTTGAAAGCCTTGGCAAAGATAAGAGGGAAGACACTGCATGGTTAGTAAATAGGCAGGTTATTCAAAACGGAATTAAGAAAGGGTTGCCGTTTGAATATTCCTTTGAAGGAATTCAAATTAAGGATGAAAATACTGAACTATTAGCTATTCAGTTAATATTTTCTGGAGAGACGAATGAGGAAATTATGACCACCCTAAACTTAAATTATATACCTATTCGAATGAAAGAGATACGCGAGCTGGAGGAAGCCGGTTATGATTTTGCCTACGATGATGTAACCAAATCATTTATTTTCACTATGCCATAAAAGGATAAATAAAATGAGTATTGACCACGAAAGAAAAGTTGACCCTATTCAGGAGATGTCTAATTTAATACATCAATATTTAGTTGAATTAAATATTTGGGGCTATAAAGAGACTTTTTGCTCGCAAGAGACAAAATCTTTGATCTATGATTCTCAATGGTGCCGAGTTAATTTTACGTGGGGAGGCTGGGATGCTGCCGGCGGAAATTCAATTAACATCTATTATGGTAGATTGCATGCTCCAAATGAAAGTGCAAAGATGGTTTGGAACGGAGAAGAGTGTCATGCTTGGCATAGAATTGAGCAGGTGCTTCACTTTTTAGATGGACGTTCTCCCGTTGATTCTGCAAAGTTGAATTATTCTGTACCCCTGATAAAAAAATATTATGAAGAAAGCTTTCGAAAAGAATATCATCGCCGACAACCTGAATGGTTGGTAAAAATGCATGCGGAGATATGGAGGTATTACGGAAAAAGGCTGTTTGAGGTTTTTGATTTGCGGCAGCCTGTTATCTGGGATCAATATCGTGATTTTTTAAAGCATTTTTATGATAATAAAGGCCGTCCGTCCTTTATTAAACCTCCAATGGATAAAGTTTGTTAGGAGGGAGGACCAATGCTAAAGAAGTTTGTGCCTATTTCTTCGTTGATTCTATTGATTTCCTCCCTGTTTTCGTTAAAGTGGGTTCCTTCAGTAATGCCTTACCTTGCTGGAGGACTCTTAGCATTATCTTTGGTTACGCCTGTTTCTGTTCTTTTTGAGAGGCAAATAAAGACTGAAAAAAATCAAACCAAATTTTTTGGAAATGTCTTAAAGTTGATATGCATGGTTGTTCTGGCGATTTTTCTTGGCGGTTTAGTTGGGTTATATATTAATTATTACGCGGCCCCTCGCTGGGGTGTTGTTGTCGGACTTTCGCTTGCTTTGGTTGCAAGTTTTTTAATGGGATATTCGATCAAAAAAGGAATGTGGAGGGTTTTCAAGTAGTGAAGTTCATCAGTGGAAGTTGTAAGAAATTGGGACCTTTCACTGTCATGTAACATGAAACGAGATACCCAAAACGATCGTTTTGTGGAATAATCACTACTCTGCGCGTATCCTGGCGAACGCGACGGAGAAAATCCAAACAACCGAAATCGCGTGCATACTCAGGGCGTTAGCACGCACACGGACTCTACCTTTACTGGAGGGTACCACCCATGTCAACAGTTACACCTGTCTCAACTCCCGCGTCACAACGTAAAAAGGTGACCACGCTCACGTTCCGTCAGAAGAAGGAACGTGGCGAGCCGATTACCATGCTGACCGCCTATGACTATCCCACTGCAGTGGCGATGGACAGGGCTGGTATTGATTCCATACTCGTCGGCGATTCGCTGGCGATGGTGGTACTTGGCTACGAAAACACCCTGCCCGTCACAATGGAAGAGATGTTGCACCACGCGCGCGCCGTTTCGCGCGGAGCGAAGAGCGCCCTGCTGGTGGGCGACATGCCGTTCATGTCCTATCAAGTTTCAGCAGAGGAAGCCCTGCGCAATGCCGGACGCTTCCTTCAGCAGGCAGGCATGGACTCCGTCAAACTCGAAGGCGGCCGCGAACGGGCAGATGCCGTCCGCGCCATCACGGGCGCGGGCATACCCGTCATGGGGCATATCGGGCTCACGCCGCAATCTGTGCATCAGCTTGGCGGATTCCGCGCGCAGGGCAAAACCGCATCGGCGGCGAAACGGCTGCTCGAAGACGCGCAGATCCTCGAAGAAGCGGGCGCGTTCAGCCTCGTGCTCGAATCTGTCCCAGCCCGGCTGGCAGAATACATCTCCAAACAGATTTCCATTCCAACCATTGGCATCGGTGCAGGCGCAGGCTGTGACGGTCAGGTTCTCGTCACACACGACCTGCTCGGTCTCTTTGACCGCTTCACACCAAAGTTTGTCCGCAAGTATGCCAACCTGCACGAAGTCATGAACAAGGCTTTTACTGATTATGTCGAAGATGTCGAGAGCAGGCAATTCCCTGCTCTTGAGCACACGGTCGAAATGACCGATGAAGAATGGGACATGTTCTTGAAGGAAGCAAAATGAAACAGGATATTTTATTGGTAGGTACCGGCGCGTTGGCAACTTTGTTTGCCGCGCGATTGAGCGAAGCGGGTCACTCTGTTCACATGCTGGGGACATGGAAACACGGTCTGGACGCGTTGAAACGCAACGGTGCGCGCATTATGGATGCGGATGGAAAAGAGCGCGCTTACCCCGTCCACGCCACGGATGATCCCGCCGAGGTGCGCGGCGCAAAGCATGCCCTTGTGCTGGTCAAGTCCTGGCAGACGGAGCGCGCAGCGCATCAATTGAAAGAGGCGCTCGCGGAGGATGGTCTTGCCGTCACTTTGCAGAACGGGATCGGGAACAAAGAAACGCTCACACGTGACCTTGGACCGGGCCGGGTTGCATTGGGTGTGACCACCACTGGGGCAACCCTGCTTGGTCCGGGGTTGGTGCGAGTAGGAGGAGATGGGGTGATCTCCATTGAACAGAACCAGGCTGTCGGTCCGCTTGAAGCGGCTCTTCGTTCCTCCAATTTCAACCTGCAAGTTGTGGATGATGTCCGCTCGTTGATCTGGGGCAAACTGGTCATCAACGCCGCGATCAACCCGTTGACCGCCTTACTGAGAGTCCCAAATGGGGAGCTGCTCTCCCGTCCGAGTGCGCGCAGAATGATGGCCGCGCTGGCTCGTGAAGCCGCGCAGGTGGCGCAAGCCGAGCGTGTGCATTTGCCGTTCAGCAACCCTGTCTCTGCGGCAGAGGATGTGGCGCGGAAGACTGCCTCGAATTTGTCTTCAATGTTCCAGGATGTGCGGCGTGGGGCGCAGACCGAGATCGATGCCATTTGCGGGGCGGTGACACGGCGCGCAGACCATCATGGCATTCCTGTGCCTTATAACCGGGCGTGCTGGCAGTTGGTGGGGCGGTCTGCTGGGAGCATTTAGCAAAGAGTGACATTCTTCCACCGGAGATTGTGTGGTTAATTTGGCTGCGCAGCATGGCGTGCATGGTAAGATTTAGCCTGCCGTGTTGAAAACATGGCAAACGAACTCTTAATGTTTCCGGAGGTTTTCCATGCGTAAAATTTTCTTGATCTTGATGATGGGGGCTCTGTTTATGTTCCCCACCTTTGCGTTGGCGCAGACCGATGCGAAATTGGCCAGCGTCAGCGTGCAGCTTTGGCCTGAATATGACCAGCCTAGCATGCTGGTCATTACCGATTTTGAACTGCCTGTCACTACGAAGTTCCCCGCCGAGGTCACTTTCCGCATTCCCAACGACGCCAATCTGATCGCGGTTGCGGCTTACACAGCAGACGGTAATTTGATGAACGCAGTTTTCGAAGGTCCCAACCCTGATGGCGACTGGCAGGCTTTTACCGTTACTTTGGATGGCGCCGCGGCGCGCTTTGAGTATTATCAGCCGATCTCTTTCAATGGAGAACAGCGCCTTTTCTCCTATCTGTGGGATGGAGCCTATGCCGTGGACCAATTTGACATCCGCGTTCTGGAGCCTGCGGACACCACTTCATTGACCGCCGACCCCAAGCTTGATTCCATCGAACAAAAGGACGGGCTGAAATATTTCCTCGGCGAGTCTGTGAAGCTTGCCAGCGGCGAGCAATTCACTTTGAATCTCGAATACACCAAGACATCTGATGCATTGATCTCAACCGGTCAGTCTGTTCAGCCGGCGGCGCCAGTGGATGAGAACACGACCGGGCGTGTCTCGTTCAATAATTACCTGCCCTATGTAATCGGAGGCTTGGGCGTGGTCATGATCGTTGGCGGAGTGGTGTATTACTGGCAGTCTGGAAAGAAATCCGGCGGCAAGAAATCACGCCGCAGACAGCACTCACCTTCAGAAAATGAAGAAGCCGACAGCGAGATCTATTGCGCCCAGTGCGGCACACGCGCCCGTGGCGGTGACCGCTTCTGCAGAGTGTGCGGTTCCAGAATTAGGCAGCAGGAAGAATAAACAATTTTTGTGCAAGGCTTCAACTCCCGCAGACGGTTGGTTTGCGGGAGTTTTTTTGTAACTTGACTTTTGCTTTAATAGTCTGTATTGTGAAAGTAGAGAACGAAAAACGGGCAATGGTCGGATCATCAGACGAGAGGAGGATGATATGACTACAAAACAGGTCAAGCAGGATGAACATCTTGAAGACCCAAAGGCACTTTTGGAGTTGGCATTGATCCAGGAATACTTGCGTGAGAAGGGGCATCTGCTCGAAGATCTCAAATCTCTGCCAGCGAAAGAAGCCGAAAAGCTCATGAAGGACGCTTCGCAGTACGCATCACTGAAGATGGAAGAAGTAAAAGCGCGGGCGAACTTCATCAACGAACTGCATGACGATGCATCGGCTTTGGAGAAGTAAATTTTTTTTATCTGATCGAAAAGATCGTTAATAAACAAACAGAGAGCCTTGCTGGCTCTCTGTTTGTTATTTGCGAAGAAATTTTTCAAATTCGGTCAATTGCACTTTTGCGGTCATATCCAGATTCAGCGGAGTGACGGCGACCATTTTCTTTGTACGCAGGATGTGCGCATCTGTGCCTTCGGGGTCGTCATCAATGCCCTCGCTGTGCTTGTAGGAGATCGGGCCGGGTCGGTCCCAGGATTCTCTTTGGGCGGGAATGGGGTCATAGTATCGGTTGCGTGAAAGCCTGCCCACTTGCCACCCGGTTTCCGGCGTGGCATGACTCGGAACCTCCACTTTAAGCAGGTCCACCTCAGTGGGAAATTCCCTGTTCAGAAGCAGTTGTGCAAAATAAGCGGTGAAATATCCCGCGGCTGAAAAATCAATATCTTCAGAGTGGCTCAGGTGGTATTCTGGCTCGGTTTGCAGGGAAACCGCCAGTGCGGGGAATCCCATCGACGCCGCTTCCATTGCCGCTCCCACCGTGCCAGAGATGGTGATTCCCATCCCGACGTTCTCACCGTAGTTGATACCAGAAACGATCAGGTCAGGTTTATTCGGGACGATCTCCAGAACGCCGTGCAGAACCGCCTGCGCCGGAGAACCACCGACAGCGTACACGGTCCATTCCTGACCGTTGACCTGCATCTGTTCCTTCTTGATGATCCCATCTGACGTGCTGGGCAGGCTGCGACCCATGCCGGTGGATTGCTCGCGTGGCGCGGCAACGGTCACATAGCCGATCTTTGAAAGTTCGCTGGCGGCCGCCCAAAGCCCCGGGGAACGGATACCATCGTCGTTGGTGAGTAAGATATGTGGTTTATTATTCATGGCAGACATTATAAACAAAAAGAACGGAAAAACCGTGGCGCTGCCTCGCAATGTGCAATCTACTTGACCAGCAGTTCTCGCGGGATCTTATTGAAATAGACCACGCGTTTGTATTCCACAAGTTCCTTTTTCTTTGGCAGGTCAAAGAGACCCAATTGATGCAGGTCGGTCACCTTGACCTCAGCCATGATCTTCACCGCCGGCGGGTTGACCACGCAAAATATGACGTGGTCATGTTCGGAATAGGTATCAAAGATCTCGTGGTCTCGATGTCCCGCTCCGCTGCTGCCTGCAAATTGAAAGGTCCAGGAGATCCCGAACCTTTGGGCAGATTCCATGCTCTGTGATTTGACATGGCAGGCATGTCCATCCACGCGCAGGTCTGGTTCGAAGGTCTTCTTGTGGGTGACGGTCACATCGACCTCTGAGCAGGTAAATCCCTTTTGGACGTACCACTGACGGACTGCGTACTCCCCGACCTTCCCGACAAATATCTGATGGATGATCGTGTTTTTATTGGATTGTCCGCGATCGCTGTAATAGCGATTGGTCCCGACCACTTGATTGGCGAACCGCGTTGCGCTTTCAATTTCCAGTGGATTAACGATGATCTCTATCATTGATCCTTTTATGAAAAGAGGTTTGGTTGAGTAGGCGGCTGACTGGGGGAGATGTCTTTACTGAGGATGAGCAACTCACGCGATTTTTTATCGTTCGCCATGCCATATGCCCATTCTGGAACGATCATTTGATGTCCGCTGTACATCTCCATGATCTCAGGACAGTTGTTGTATGACAGGATCCACGCTTCGCGTTTTTTCAAAAGTTCGCAAAGACCGGCGTGATCGAATCCCTTGTGAGTGTCGCCTTTTCTGCCATACAACGAATCTCGAATCAAGTATGGCGGGTCAAGGTACATGAAGGCGTTCGAAGCAGGTATCACTTCATGGAAATCGCCGAAGTCAACTGACAGGCTGGGTGCTTTAAATTGTGAAAGATACGAAATGGAAGATTCTGTAAATCGCAGATGACCGGGTCCCATTCCGCCGCTGAGTGTGGCGCCGGAAAACGAAGAACGATTCAGAACATAAAAAATAGCACCGCTTTCCATTGGGTCATCTATGCTGGCTTTTTGAAGCTCGTAAAATTTTTCCTTTGGAAGCGGGTAATATTTTCGGACCCTGCGAACCAGTTCCTCGGGATCGTTTTTTAAAGCCTGCCAAAAATGAACCAGCGGTTCAAAGATATCGAATCCCTTTACACGCACCCCCAGGCTTGCTGCTGCAATTTCAACAGACCCGCCGCCCAAAAAAGGAGAGACCAGCTCTTTGATATTTCCTGGTATCAAGCGCAGAATGATCTCGACCGCCCGGGCTTTTCCGCCGGGATATCTGAGGGGCGACTTGGGATATTTGGCTCCATTGGATTTGGCGTGCAAACTCTCCATCATTTGCTTGGTTGGTTTTTTTGATGCAGACATAAGCTGGCATTATATAACAAAAGGCAGCGGGAAATTTCAATAATCCTGTTTAATCAAAAAACGCCACCAGAAAGGTGACGTTTTTTGAACAATTGTGCTCCCGGCAGGACTCGAACCTGCGACCTATTGCTCCGCAAGCAAGCGCTCTAATCCACTGAGCTACGGAAGCGTTTTTGTGCGGACGGTATTTTACTGTACTATTAGAAGAGGGTCAAGTGCTTGACTGACAACTCACCTCACAGTAAAATGGTGCTCCTGTGCGGGAGTCGCCAAGTGGTAAGGCATCAGCCTTCCAAGCTGATATTCGTGGGTTCGAATCCCATCTCCCGCTCTCCACCGCAAGTGCTTCAGTGTCACGTTCGAGGTGTCAATGTGACACTGAACACTGAAGCACTTGAAATGTTTATAGCGGGTCCGTGGCGCAGCGGTTAGCGCAGGCGACTCATAATCGCTTGGTCGCAGGTTCGAATCCTGCCGGACCCACAAGTTTTGATCGTTCGTACCGTCCGCAGAATTAGCAGACGCCAAACTTTTATGTTTGGCGTCTTTTGTTGCAACCTCCTATGGTTCGTTTGGAAGAAGAGATCGAATTCTATTTATTTCTCGTCACCCACAACCCGATCAACAAACCGACCAAGCCGAGCAACATTGCATTCCCAAGCATATCGCCAACGGAGGGATACAGCGTTTTGACGGAGCCGATTGGGGTTTGGATATTTTGAATGCCAGTGAAGCCGCTTGCATTTTCTTCGAACATGTCCACGCGGTTGATGATCTTGCCATAAGCATTTGTCACCATCGATACGCCTTCACCTGTTTGGCGGAAGATGCTCATGCCATTCTCCACGGCGCGGAAGGTCGCCATGCCCGCGTGAATGTCTTTCACTTCGTGCCAGTCATTGGCAGGGACGAAGAACAAGTCCACATTCTGTTCGCCAGCTTGCTTGACCGCATTCGGGAAGTCAGCGTCCCAACAGATGACGGCGCTGAGTTTGCCGTAAGGTGTATCAATTGTTTGCAGAACGCCGTCGCCTTTGAGTGAGCCTTCAAAATCGTTGCCGCCATATTTGACATGCGTCAGCACGATCTCGCCGTTCGGGTCGATGATGTAGACTTTGTTCTCGGCAGGCTTTTTGCCAAGGTCGAAGACGGGCAGCACGATGTAAATATTTTTTTCTTTGGCAATTGTAGATGCGTCCGCGATCAACTTTTTAACTTGAGCTGACGAACCCATGCCCGCGCCTTCTTGCAAGACGACGATGTTCGCGCCTTCGTCTGCCAGCGAGCGGATTTGATTCAATTCGTCCATGTGCAAGTCGGAGATGACCGCTTCGTTCCCAGCCGAAAATTGAGTCATCACTTCAATCAGTTTCCCCGCTGGGAGTGAGAAGCCCGCGATCTGGGCAGTCTGTTCGGGTTGGGCGGGGAGCAGAGTCCGCCCGAGGCTGAGAGAAAGGATGAGGGCGAGCGCCCCGGCAAAGGTCCAGGAAAGAGGCGCGGGTTTTTTATCCCAAAAATGATTGACGAGGCTGGCAAACCAACTCATCACTAAAGTCACGCCCCATAGCCCTGTCACTGAGGCGATCTGCATGGCGGGCAGAAAATCGCGTTGGGAGTATGCCATTGCGCCGAAGGTGCCGAAGGGACTGCCGCTGGCGGAGAAGAAATCCATGGCTGTGTTGGCGATGGGGAAGATTAGAGTGAACCAGGCGGTCGAACCGAAGCGGCGATAGTAGATGCGGTCAATGACGTAGGGGAGTAAGCCGAGTGGGGTGGTGAGAAGGAAGAAGCCGACTTCGGCGAGCGGATGAATTTTGGACATGAAAGTTGCGCCCTGCCACGCGATAATGGTGGGGATGGCGGAGACAACCCAGAGCAGAAGGAAGTTGCGCCCGGCTTTGTCGCTTTCGCGGAAGAAGCGCATGACGAAGATGGGGATGATCCACGCTGCGAGCGGGAAGTTCCATTTGCCGCCGACGAATAAGCCGAGGATGGCGGCGATGGCGAGGTAGAAGTAGCGAAGGGATTTGTTGTTCATGTGGGTCTCCTGTGTGGTGCTTGGTAATTGGTGATTGTCGCTATTGTATGGATTTATCCCTTTCGCCACATCGTCCAACCCGTACAAAAGTGGACATTGTCCATTCGGACAATATGCCAGTGTGCCTGCCAATAGTAGAATAAGCGCATGGATACAAATTCTCGTCAGGATTCTTTTGTTGCCTATCCGTTCTACATTTTTATCTCCCTATTATTGGGGGCGATCGCAAGCGTTGGGGTTTGGAATTTGCGGACGGCTGGTTTAGCAGGGTCTGCATTCTTTTATGCTTTCCTTGCCATTCTTCAAATTGGTTTGTTCTGGCTGAATACACGGAAGTATGACAGCCCGCGTTGGTGGGTTATGTATTACCCTGCTCAAGTCGTTTTGATCGTGGTCATGGTGAACCAGCCCTTTACCAGTGACATCAATCTCACCATGTTGGGGTCTTCCATTTTGTGTTTGGTGGGGGAGTCGTTGGGGATGTGGGGAAATTCGCGCCGCGCTCTATACTTGGGAATTTTTCTTTTTGTCTTTATGACGGGTATGTTGTACTGGCAGGTGGGGCGCGAACAGATCTGGTTTGCCCTTTCCAGTATGCTGGTCAATGGCGGGTTTATCGTGTTGTTGATGGTGATGTACAACCAGCAGTTGGCAGAACGGCAGAAAGCCGTGGAGCTTGCCGAGTCTTTGGAAAGCGCGAATGCAAAACTGGCGGCATACAACGCTAAAATCGAATCGCTGACCTTGCAGAATGAACGTCAACGCATGGCGCGGGAATTGCACGACACACTCGCGCAAGGCGTGGCGGGATTGGTCTTACAACTTGAAGCGGTTAAGGCGCATCTCACCTCGAATCGAACCGAACGTGCTGTCGCCATCGTAGAGCAATCCATCACCCGCGCACGTAGTACGTTGGCTGAATCCCGCGCCGCAATTGATAACCTCCGTGCTGTACCTGCCAACGTGACAGATGTAGTCCGTGAAAAAGTGGAAACCTTCAAACAGTCCACGGGTGTGGCTTGTGAATTGGAACTTTCGGTGACCGAGAATCAACTTGCGGCGGAAATTATTGACCATGCCATGAACATCCTAAGCGAGTCGCTCACGAACATATCCCGCCATGCGCAAGCGAGCAACGTGAAAGTGGAATTCTTCATTCAAAAAAAAACACTACAGTTGGAAATCCGCGATAATGGCAAAGGTTTTGATGTGAAGCAAGAAACAAAGGGACACTACGGCTTGGTTGGAATGCACGAACGGGCACGCCTCACAGGCGGAATGCTGTCTATTGAATCAGATGCGAATGGGACTTGTGTGCAATTTATTGTGGGAGGTGAAGCATGATCCGCGTGATGATCACCGATGACCATCTCATTGTCCGCGAGGGATTGCGGCTCATTCTCGAAACCGCTGATGATATTGAAGTGGTCGGGGAAGCAGTGGATGGCGCTGAATGTTTTGAACTTGTTTCGAAATTAAATCCACAGGTCATTCTCATGGATCTGCAAATGCCGCGCATGGACGGCATTACTGCCATTGCTCACTTACGAAAAGATTTTCCCGAAATCGCCATCGTCATTCTCACCACCTACAACGAAGATGACCTGATGATCCGCGGTCTGCAATCTGGCGCGCGCGGATATTTGCTCAAAGACTCGAGCCGCGAAAGTTTATTGGATGCGATCCACGCTGCGGCGAAAGGTGAGACGTTGCTCAAGCCAGAGATCCTCGCCCGCGTGCTTGCGCCTCAATCTGCACCCAAGTCTGCTGCACCAGCCCAAACCGAATCCACGCTGACCCTAACCGGGCGCGAACTTGAAGTCTTGCAGCTCGCAGCAAAAGGCGAGCGCAATAAAGAGATGGCGTACAAGTTGGGAATCACAGAACGAACCGTGAAGGCACATCTGCAAAGTATCTATCAAAAATTCGGCGTCGATTCCCGCGCGGCGGCGGTCGCTGTGGCGGCAGGGAAGGGATTGTTGGAGGAGTGACTTGTTCGGTGATATAGAAACATGTTGGCTAATAAATACCTTCAGTTATGCCTTGTGATACAAGTCAATAGCATCTATGAGCGGAAAAATTCGTATTTTGGTTTGATGTAGTAGCGAAAATAGCCAACAAGATTAGATGTGATGAAAATAGATTCCATGAGTACAGCGCCTGGAGAACCTGCAAGATAATTATGCGCAATCCAGATTGCAGTAGCAATCAGCATTAATTGTCTAAGACGTTTGTCATCCTTTCCAAAAGCGGCTACTGTTGAAATGGCGGTTCCAATGCCGCCTAAAATGGATAGCGAGCCTTCAAATGAGACTATTGAAATCACCAATATAGAAATCAGGAATATCCACAGCGCTCTTCTTGATGTTGTAAAGATGCTGATTGAATAACGAGCTACAGAGAGCAGTCCCAATAATGCCGCCGTCCAATGCTCTAATAACATGAAGTGGATTGATATTAGCAATGTAGAAATAACCAAACAGACTAATATCTTTATTCTTTCTTTGAATTGGAAAGAGAGAATATCAACACAAATCGAGACCCCGATCAAGATTTGTGACAAAACGAAGTTAGATAGCATTCTTTTACCTGTATTGGAAATAATTAATATTTCATGCGTTGATAGTGTCGCATTGCCTTGGCACGATTACCGCAGGTTTCCATTGAACACCAGCGGCGGCTCCGATTACGGCTTGTATCCAGAAACAGCCAACCACAACCAGTAACATTGGTACACTGACCAATTCGATTGAGCGAGTCTCCTGTGAGTAGGTCAGCGGTATCGCGGATCACATACCAAATCATCTGGTCCAATGCGAGTGTGTTATTCCATCCCCAGATAAAACCCTCTTTATTTAATTCAATGCGATAGTGAACCAGTGTGTCGGATAGCGCTACGTTCAGTATGTTCAAGTCACCTGGCTCAGGGCTTTTGTGGTGAGCAATAGACGTGAAAATGTTATAGATGGCTTTTCGCAGTACCCACGCAGATTGGAGGACGGCAAAAGCGTCTTCGGGATTTTGATTGGCTTCATGGAGTAGCAATTGAGCTAAAGGGCGATCTATCACTTTCAGTATTTGTGCCCACTCAACGAGATCAGAATATTCTTTGAACATCTCTTCGTGCTTGCCGTTTTCATGAATATCAAACGCATTGGCGAAGGATAAGCACAGTGCTTCTGCATTAGTGTCAAAATCGGTACGTTGATTGTCCATACTGCAATCCACCTTAACTCTTGAAAACAAATTGACTGGTTAATTATATAACCAGTATAAAGAGTTTAGAAGGTTAGGTCAAGAGAAAAAATGCAGACCTAAGGGCTGAGATAAGTTGCGCATGGACAGCCTGCAAGTTAAGCGTCACTGAAAGAACCGTGAAAACCCACTTGCAAAAAGGCATCTATCAAAAATTGGGTTCGCTTCCCGCGCGGAAGCGGTCGCTGTGGCGGCTGGGAAGGGATTGTTGGATGAGTGAATCACGGCTGATATAATGATCTGTGCATGAATAAATATTCCATCCCCTTTTTTTTGTTCCTGTTTTTTGCGGCAGGTTGCGTCAGCACCCCTGTTGCCACTGAAGTGCCTGCCCCTACTCCAACGAAGGAGGCGGGAATCACCTTTAAGAATACTGTGGTCAGCCTAACCTTTGATGACGGCGATGCGGATAATTATCTGGTGCGCCCCCTGCTTGTCGAGAACGACCTGCGCGCCACCTTTTATGTGGTTAGTGGGTTCACCGGTCAAGATGGATACATGACCGGGCAGCAATTAAAGGATTTGCATGCTGACGGTAATGAGATCGGTGGGCATACATTAAGTCATACAAAGTTGACGGAAGTAAGCGGCGCAGAACTGCGGCGGGAAATTTGTCAGGATCGATCGAATTTATCTGCTCACGGTTTTAACGTGACCTCTTTTGCCTATCCTTATGGACATTATGATGAAGAAGCGAAACAGGCGGTTAAGGATTGCGGTTATAACAACGCCCGCGGCGTGACAGATGGACCTGATACGATCCCGCCAGCCGATGAGTTTGTTTTACAGGCGATGCCTTACATCGTCAGCGATACAAAATTCGCAAAGATGTTCCGTTATGTGACAGATGTGGAAAAAGACGGCGGCGGATGGGTCATTTTTGTCTTTCATCATGTCTGCGATGGCTGCGACCAATATGCTGTTGACCTCGAAACATTCTCCAAATTTGCGGTGTGGCTTGGGAATCAGCAAAAGAATAACGGACTGATTATCAAGACTGTGGGAGAGGTAGTGGGCGGGCAGGTGCAGCCGGTTTTAGCTCCATAAAAAAAGAGACACCCTTTCGGGTGTCTCTTTTTTTATGGAGCACTTGGCTTATTTTTCCGGCGCGCCCGCATCGATCCACTTGGCTACATTCTCAAGTTCTTCGGGTGTAAAGTTGGTGAAGTGATCTGCAGATTGGATCTGGATCATCAAACTGTTCGCAGAACTTCCAGCATTGATGACCGCTCCATTTTCACTGCCCTTTAACGCGGCAGCGTAGGAGGATAGGTCCAATCCCATCGGCGCGCTTTCGCCTTCGGTGTGGCAGCCAACACATTTTACAGTGAAGAGGACGCCGATGTAGTTCTCAAATGTCGGGTCTCCAGACAGCACAGGGACCGTCAACTCGGGTTCAGGAGGCGGCAACTGGCTCTTGATGATCTCGCGCAAAGTGGGGGCATCAAAACCGGCATACGTGAACACACTGCCATGACAGGCGCTGTTCGAGCAGAACGAAGTATTGCTCGTGCCGCCAGGATCCTTGGTGGTATGGCAGTTCGAACATGAGGGTCCGATCGCCTGATTGTGCATGGCGATCCAATTCGGATTGAAGTGAGTCTCGGGTTCCAATCCGCGGCTGATCTCGATCTCGGTCACGAAATCGTCTGCCTGGGCGACAACGGGTACGGCGTGGCAGACGTTACATTCGAGGCGGACCGCTTCATTCTCCGCGTTGAGATGCTTGCCATCGTGGCAGCGGAAACATCCCGGAGAATTGATATGCCCAAGATTGTTGGGGTGCGTGGAGAAGTCCACTTCCTGATCGTGGAACACAGATTCATCGTAAAGCGCCTGTATCTCAACGATCGCAGCTTTGATATTCTCACCGTTCTTGCTGTACACATCGAAGAGATTGCGTTTGTAATCCTCTTCAATGGCGGCAATGGCTTTCATGGCTTCATCACGCGATTCATATTTTGCTGAAAGCGCGTCCACAGCCTTTTTGTGGATGAACGGAATGGTCGGGTCGATCTTGCCGCTGGACATGGCCGCATCCACTGCGTCTGCCGGTTGTTCAAAGGTGTGCGTGACGCGGTTATGACAGGTCACGCAGTCCATGGTTTGCAGCTTGCTCTCGTCCATGCTGGCAGGGTCGAAACCGGATTCAATATCGGTGTACTCTTCGTAAGTGCCGTCGTCGTTGTAAACGCGAACGTATGGGATTTCCTGATCGAACTCGTCGTTGGCGTAATACATTACCTTGCTGGAGATGTGCCAGTGGATGCCGCGGGCGTTGCCTTCACGGGCGCTTCCGCCGCCGGTCTTCATGATGAGATAGATGCTGGTGGCGGTGTTGTCCCGGTCGCTGGCGAAACGATCGACCTGTCGCAGGCTGTCATCTGAAAAGGTTTCGGGGTGATGACATTTCTCGCAGGTGTCGCGCGCAGGGCGCAAGGCCTTGGCGCGGATGGGGAACTCATAAAGTTTGAAAACTTCGTAATAGGTCTCCTTGAGACCCTGTGTTTTGCGCATGGCCTGATCGATGAAAGATGCGCGTCCAATATGGCATTCTTCGCAGGTCACATTCGCGTGTGGTGATTTTTGGAATGTCACGCTTTGGGGTGGCATGGTGTGGCAGGCGGTTCCACAGAACTCATTCGAGTTGGTGTATTCCCAGCCTTTCATTCCGCCCGCGAATCCCAGAAAGATCGCGAACAGCAGAACTGCGTAGGGCAGAATAAAACGCCAGCGCGGTGAGTCGGGTGCGGGGTAGAAAAACCTTGCGATACGTTCTCTAAGTTTCATTATTCCTCCGTTGCATTATCCTTTGGCGGATAAATAAAAAATACCGGCGTTTTTATTGAGGCATACGCCCGCAATAAAAACAGCCGGTTAATAACCTGTATTTAGGGATTGGGAGTCTGGGGCACGTAGATCTGAGACTCTGTCAGCGGCTCGATGGTGGTCAGCGCGGTTTCTTCAGCGTTGATAAAGCCAAAGATCCCGGCAAGCATGCCGAGGGTTAAGAAGGCAGCGATCGGGAAGTAGATCATTTGGCGTTTGCGAATGGTGGCGGCATCTGGGCGGCGGTTTGCGGTCCCAGCTTTGATCTCCGCGAGTTCAAGCGGATGTTCGTGAAGCATTTCCGCTTCGGTCTGCTGCCCGGTGAACATGGCTTTGTTGAAGCGCTTGATGTGCACACCGTACATGTGCCAGATAATGATCGCCAGGACTGCGAGAACAGCTTCGCCGCCGTGCGCGGCTTTTGCGGCAGGCACGAGCTCCCCGGGCAGGTACTGGGTGGCGGTGACCGGGTTCCACATCAAAAAGCCGGTTGCGCCCATCACGCCCGCGCCCCACACAAAGGCCCAATATTCCATTTTTTCTTCAAATGTGTAGCGGCCCATCTTGGGGTACTCTTTTGCGAAACCGATATTGTAGAACAGCGCTTGAAGCCCGTCCTTGGCGTCCTGCAGGGATGGCAGCATGGACATTTTGTCGTGCATCACGAAGACGCTGTATCCCATCACGAGGATATGCCACGCTGTGCCGAACATCATAATGATCGCTGCAATGTGGTGGATGTTGCGAAGGTTCTCAATGCCTCCCAAAAAATTAAGGACGGCGACGCCCATGGTGGACCCTGGGTATTTTTGTGGCAGCCCGGTCAACCCAAGGGTGCTGAAAGATAGCAGCATTGTGAAGTGTTCTATACGGCGCCAGACGGGAAAGCGTTCGTAGGTTTGTGTTTGGTTTTTGGTGCTCATGCGTGTTTGACTCCTTTAATGCGGTTGACAATGCGCCTGTAAATATCGGTCAGGACGAAGAAGATCATGCCTCCCAGCACTGCGGGAATGAAGAATTTGTAGAAGAGGTTGACGGCATACACAATGGGGTAATGCTCGGGGCTTGGGTCGTAATGACTCATCCAGGCTGCCGAGAAATTGGCGGTCGCATCTGGATGGCAGCGTTGGCATTTTTGCAGAAGATTGTCTTTCAGGGCAACGCCGGTTTGCGGGTTGCTGACCTTGGAAATGTTATGCACTCCATGACAATCTGTGCACACAGGTTTGTTGGTGGGTTGTCCTGGGAATTCCTCTTCAAAGAGTTTCACCGTGGTCCCGTGGAAATCTGCAACGTAGGAATCAAGCACGTTGGTTGAGATGCCGTACTTGTCCATGATGGATGCGTCGGTGTGGCACTCAGCGCACAGATACGGCGTGGTGTTGCGGAAGGAGACCGTTGTGGGGGATTGGATGTTATGCACGCCATGACAGTCGATACAGGTCGGCACATCCATGTTGCCTTCTTCGATCAGGGCGTTGCCATGCACACTGAATTTGTAAGCGTCGTATATGCCGCTGTGGCATTGGGCGCAGGTCTCAGGGACATGGATGCGGGCAGACGGTGTCAACTCTCCGCTGGTCTGACCGGTCAGTCGGCCTTGTGTGTGCGGGTTATGGCAGTCGGTGCAGATGGCGGCGTTCAGATTGCCTTCATCGATCGCTTTTTGGTGGACGCTGTCCTGCGCTTTTAGGAATTGATCTTCGTGACAGTCTTTGCAGACCACAAAAAGACTGAAGGAAAAATCTCGCGCGTTCTTGGATTTTACCTTCGGGTGGGGGTAGTCGCTGATGTCGGCATGGCAATCTGTGCATCCGACCTCTTCTCCCGCATGGACGGAGTTGCCGAATTGCGTGGGATTGATCGTCGCGGCGATGACATCCTTGCCGAGCTTAAAGTCCAGACCTTCCTCTTGATGGCAAGCGAGACAAAAATCGTCAGCCGGCTTTTCATCCTGCATCACAGGCGCGGCTTGTGCTGATGTTGGAAACGATAAAACAGCGTACGCGAAAAAAAACAATCCCATGAGAAGGATAAGACTTGCCCTGAACAAGACCCTGGGGCGGGAGGATTGGATTTGTCTCATGAGGCGATTCTCCTTTGGCTAATTGTGCGTGATAATGGTTTGCGAAATAACAATAGCGGGCGCATATGCGCTCGCCATTGTTTTCTGTTTAACAAGCACAACTATTTATTTTCATTTGTTTTGGGCGCGGCTTTTCCGGTGAGGCGTTCGTATTCCTTGCCGTGATATTTTTGCATTTCACCTTCGCTTAAGCGTCCGGTAAAAATGCTCAAATTCAAACGTTCAATGTGGACGTGGTAGATATGCCAGATCACAATGAAGATCGCCGCAACAACAGATTCTGTGCTGTGCGCCATCTTGGAGGCGGGCACGACACCGCCCGGCAGGAACTGGGTGAACTGCACCGGGAACCAGATGATGAATCCGCTGATGCCCATCATTGCGAAACCGAAGAACAGGAACCAGTAAGTCACTTTTTGCTCAAAGTTGTATTTCCCAAAGGCGGGTTTGTCTTTGCGCAGGAACAAAAGATATTGCATCATGTGCCAGGCATCTTTAATATCCTGGGTGTTGGGGAACATGTCTGCAGGCATTCTGCGACGAGCCAACAGATAGATCGCTCTGCCAAGGTGATAGATCGCTTCAAGGGCAAGGATGACAGCCGCGATGTGATGGATCTGGCGGATTAGTTCCAGCCGTTCAGGAGTGGAGAGCAGGTCCTGACTCCAGGACATATCACGGTATTTTTGCGGCAGACCGGTGACCAGCAGCACAAAGGTGCTCAAGATCAGAATGCCGTGCTCCCATCTTTGTCCGAGGGCAAATCTTGTGAATGTTCGTTCTTGCTGAGCCGCAGAACTGGTGGTGGATTTCTTTCCGCTCATGACAGGGTACTCCTCACACGATCCACGATGGCGTGGATGATTTGCAGTATGACATAGATGATACAGATCCATAAAATGAAGGGCGTGAAGGATGTGTAGAACTTATCCACATAGTACAGGGCGGGAGTGCGGGCAAGGCTGATCTCGTTATGCCCGGTCCATGCATCTGTCCAGTTGGGACCGGCCGTCGGGTGGCATTGCTGGCAGGTGGTGAGCAGGTTCTCAGGGCTGACCTTGGATTGCGGGTCGCTGGACTTTCGCATGTCGTGAATGCCGTGGCAATCGGTGCAGACTGCGCTGTCATGCCAGACCGCTCCCCAACGAGCTTTGTAAACAGAAATATCCACGCCGTGCCATGAACGCTTGTAGATGCTGTACACATCTGAAGAAAGATCGTACTTGTCCATCAGTTCCTTGTCTGCGTGGCAGCCCGCGCAAAGTTCGGGGCTTTCCATGCGGAACTGATCGGTGCGCGGATCTTGAATGTTATGCACTCCGTGGCAGTCGGTACATACCGGCACATCCGGGTTATCTTCCGAAAGCAGCGCTTCACCGTGGACGCTTTGTTTGTAAGTGTCCACAATATCCGAGTGGCACTGGCTGCAGGTCTCTGAAACCAGCGCGCGTGGCTCGTCTGGCTTGCGGGTGTCGTGATGACCGTGGCAGTCGGTGCAGACCGGGGCTTCTGTGTTCCCTTCGGTGGCGGCTTGCGCATGCATGCTATCCTGTGCCTTTTCGTAATTGGCGGAATGGCACTTTTCGCAAGTCTTGTAATAATTCAGGGAAAGTTCCCGTGTGCTTTCATATTTCAGCTTCGGGTGCGGGTAGGTTGAAATATCATTATGGCAGGCTTCGCATTCGATGCCCTTGCTGCTGTGCACGGAATGGTCAAGTTGATCCTGCGAAACATACAGCGAGAGAGTCTCGCCGCTGGGCAGGGTCATGCTCAGTGTGGAATCGCCATGACAGGACAAACAATATTTTTCGGTCTCTTGAACGGGAGGTTTCGCTTCCACAGGGAAGGCGACAAACATACTCACCAGCAGGACGATCAGCCCTGCAATGACCAACCACGGCGCCTGTCGATAAAGATTGCGCGTTGTCATTGGTTTTGCTCCTTCTTTTTCTTTGAAGTAGCGGATGGCTTTTTTCCGCTGGGGGACTTCTTTTTGGAGGATGCTGCTTTTTTAGGAAGATCCTTCACATCCGAGTCGACCACGACGGGCGAAGCGGATTCAACAGCCGCGGGAGTTTGCTCCGCTTCTGCTTTGGTCTCTTCCGGAGCCTTATCTGAATTGTCGATGACCAATTCGAGGCGGCGGAGGAGGTACGATATACCAAACAAAATGCCCAACGGGATCAGGCATCTTAGAACAAACAACAGGGCCATAATAATCGGGCTGGAGGTTGTTTCGCTCATGATCTTCCCCTCCTTGATTGAAGTATTGAGCCGCTTGTAACATGGATTGTAGCCATTGCATCTCCAAAACGAGCGTAGATTAATTTAAAGTTAAGTATAATCCCAAACCCCCAAAACCCTAAAAGGATGTTTGTCATGATTTTTATGGGATTTACAGGCAAAGAAAAACCCCGGGCAGTGTCACTGCCCGGGGTTTTGGGTCAAATCGAACCTTCTAATGTTCTTTGTGGCTACTTTTAAAGGGCAGGTACCGTGCCGCGAAACTAAACGCCAGAAGCCAGTATGAAATTACCAGAGATGCCACGGCAAACTCCACCCAGGTTGGGGCGTAGGAACTGACGCGGATGACCGGTGTGTAGGGGTCATATGTGGAGGAGGCGATCAACCCGGCGAAGTTGTAATTCCAACGGGTCAGAATGGCTGCAAAGATCGGGATGACCGATGCCGTCATCAGGTAGCGGAAGTTCTTGACCGATTTCGCAGACAACAGAAGCGCGCCTGCGATGGCAGGGAGCAGGGCTTGCCCAAGCCAGAATGCCATTGAATAGGGAGCGATGGCATTAAGCGCTTCGGTTTGCAGGGTGATATTACGGTCAAAGGAATAGTAGTTGGTTACCGCCCAGTCCCAAAGACGCAGGTAGGTAAGTAATAAGGTAACGCCGCCAGCGATGCGGGCTACGTCGTAAAGGACATCGTCTTTTACCAATCCCGGGCGCATCACACGGAAGATGATCACGCTCATGAAGAACAGAAGCGCAGTGCCGCCGCTCATTGCAGAGAACACGAACTGAGTGGGAGCGCTTTGATTGAACCAGACGCCGCGTCCATAAAGAACGGAGTAAGTCGCTCCGAGGGAGGCTTGGTGCAAAAGGGAAAGGGTCAACCCAATGACCGCCAACACGGGTCCGATCTTGTGCAGCCAGTGAGATAGACTCTTCGCCAACTCCACCGCTTTCTTTATGATCGGGTATTTTTCGTGCAGCGGATGTCCTTCAAAAAAGGGGAGTTCCACGATCACTGGCAGTAACTCAGCCACAAGCACGGTCAAGTACAAGACCACGCACATGGTGATCTCCCACAAGAGAGAGTGCACCTGCCAGAAGACAATGGGATGCCAAAAACGCAGCGGCTGACCAAGGTCAAAAAGCAGTACCATGCCGGCAGTGGAATATCCCAGGAAGCCAAGCAAGACAGCTAATTTGCCGACGATCTCAAAGCGCTTGATGCGTAAGAGATAGACGATCACACCAAAGACGAAGGCTGAACCGCCCAATGAGATGGAGGAGAGGTCAATGGAGATCCACAAACCCCAGGGCACTTTGTTCGAAAGCCCGGTGACTTGTAACCCGTCTCGGAGAACAACGAACGCACCGACCAATCCAAATAGAACGCCAATGATCAGCAGTCCGATCCAGTAGGGGAAGATGTCGACATATTTTTTTCCGAAACGGAGTTTAGGGTAATGAATGGTTGTTTGCATGCCTAACTCCCTTGAAAGCGATTATCAGTTTGGGGAGGAATGTAATACACGTGTGGCTCGGTGCTAAGTTCCTCGCGCAGGCGCATGATGGTCTTCGCTTCAGATAACGCGACCGAGACCGGGCTTTCAGGATTGTTCAGGTCGCCGAAAATGCGCGCTGTTGTGGGGCAGGCCACCACGCAGGCGGGAGTCGCTTGCGGGTCGATGCCTGGAACCAGTCCGCGTTCCAAACCAGGGTCAATGCGATGGGTGCAGAAGGTGCATTTTTCCACCACGCCTCGCGGGCGGTTATCAACTTCCTGCAAACCAAAGGTCGGTGATTGCGGGCTTAGTTCAATTGGATCCCGCCAGTTAAAGACACGCGCATCGTAAGGACATGCAACCTGGCAATACCGGCAGCCGATGCAGCGGGTATAGTCCATGGCGACGATGCCGTCGGGTCGTTTGAAGGTGGCGCGGACCGGGCACACGTGTACGCAAGGCGCTTCCTGGCAATGCATGCAAGGACGTGAGAGGAAGAACTCTTCACCGCTTTGTGTGGTTTCAGTGGTCACCACGCAATACTTCATATCGTCCGCAAGGTTGTTGATCGCTTCGCATGCGAAGGTGCAGTATTGGCAGCCAATGCACAGATTGATGTCGATCAACATGCCCCATTGTGGACCATGTCCTTCTTCGCCGCCAGAGGATGCGTGCGCGGCTTTGTTTGTTATCGCAACCTGAGCTACTGCCGCCGCGCCCGCGAGCGCTCCGGTCAGCTTCAGAAAATCACGACGAGAGGCCGTGTTTTCCGAATCAGGTGCTTCTTTTTTAATCTCGCTCATAGTAAGCCTCCATTGTGTTCACTGGAACGGCAAGCCTATTTATTCTCTGAGGCTTTGCCGGGGTCTTTGCCTACCAGAGCCCACGATAATATGCCGCCAATGAGCATACCTGCAAACACGAGTGTCCAGGACGGCATTTTGATCCCGCCTTCAACGGGGGCGGCAACTTCTTCGGTCGGTTCGGGAGTTGCATCGATCGTTGCTGCAGGGGTGGTGACAACTTTGACTTCAAGACCAGCATCTACCATGCGGCTGGCTTCATGAAGGTCTGTATGGCATTCGTCACAAGTTTGCACGGCAACCACCAGGGTGTGATTCCTGTCTTCACCCATGTGGCAGTTTACGCAACTAAGCCCAGCCTGGAAGTGAGTCGATTCAAGCATGGATCTCATTTCCTTCTTGTGGCAGTTTTCGCAGACAGTGCGTGAGCCGTCGGAGAGCTTCAATCCCTGTGAGTGCTGTTCATGGCAGCTGATGCAGGTCAAGCCCACTTCGCCATGCTGACTGCCCGCCAATTGTCCGGCGATATTCTCACCGACCACATCAGAGTGACAGACCAGACAAGTGGTCTCTTCGCTTTCAACGGTGTATTTGGCATCATCGGGATGTTCCTTGCCGCTGTCTGCCAGCTTATGACAAACGAGGCAGCTTACATTACCCGTATTGTGGTGGCTTCCTTCCCAAAGCTGCGCCGCCAGTTCATGGCAAACGAGGCAGTCCTGAAGATCCCGTTCCTGATACTCTGGCGTCGCAGAGACGTTCGTGGAAGGGGAGAAGACCAACACAACAAGCGCGGTGAGTAGGGCGACCCCCGCGATCAACAAGATTGTTTTTTGCATTTTTTTCATTATTTACATTCTCCTGAAAACAGAAGGATTACTCCATTTGTGATGTTACAGTTTAATAATCAGATTAGTAAGTGCAAACAATCACAAACTGTTAGAATGAATGTCACTGGGATTAAATGAAAAAAAGATGACGGACATTGCTGTCCGCCATCTTTTTTTGAAGCTTATATCAAGTCTTACTGGGGAGCAGGAGCTTCAGGGCGTGTGTACTTGGTCACATCACCGCCGAGGTCTTCGATCGAGTCGATCAAGATCTGAACGATGTATTTCGGATTGTGTACGAACGCACCAGGATCCTTCTGGACGTACTGGTAGTTGAAGGCCGCGCGGAGCAGGCGAGGAGTGAAGGCGTTGTAACGAACATTGGCGCCCTTGTCATCCTTGTCAGCTTCGCCGTTCTTGTCGGCATCCACGAAGAAGTACGGGTGGCTGTGTGAGTCGTAAACGAGAGGCAAAGCAGACTTGGTCTCAGCGTAGGCAGACACTTCAGCGTACAGAGCTTCAGCGAGGGTGTCGATTTCGCCCTTGATACCTTCAGTTACATCACCGTCACCGTCGTAGTCCACATCGGTTTCGCGAATGGCTTCGGGGTCAGTGGTGTCATGGCAGGTTTCGCAGGATTCGACCTTGGGTTCGAGAGCGTGGACATCATGGCAGTCCGCGCATTTATCCATCTTGCCGGCCTCGTCAGCATGCATGTTCTTGCCAACATAGGTCTTGCCTTCGTACTGGTAGGCACCGAGGGTGTCGCCACCGAAGAGGGTAGCGCCAGCGGCGAAGTAGTGGATGTTCTTGAAGCTGATCTTGGCGTCAACAGTGTCGACGTCCTTGCCGCGCAGAGCATTGTTCATGCTGGTGGTGGATTCGCGACCCATGTGGCACAAGATGCAGAGGTTGGAGTCATCAGCGACGAAAGCGCCGTCGGCATCCTTACCGCCCAAGCTGACTGTCTTGCCGGAGGGGAAGGTCACAGACTTAACTTCGTAGCGGTTGGGCCAATTGGCTTCGTCATGGCAGGTGGAGCACAGGAAGCCGTTGGCAGAAGGCATGGCGGAAAGACCAGTGGTCACGGTGGAGCCGGTGCCGGTCACGACGACGGAGCCGCCGACCTTAAGGAAGGTGGGCAGACCATCGGCGGTGTGACACTTCACGCAGCCGAACGGAACGGTGTAGTCTTCGCCATCCCAATCACGGAAGGGCATGGTGTCGCCAGCGAAGTGGCCGGCGTCGGTGCGGGCGAGAGTGCTGACATCACCACCCATGTCTTCGATCGAATCGAAGAGCAATTGGACGATGTACTTGTTGCCGTGGGCGAACGCACCGGGATCCTTCAAGGAAACCTGGTAGTTATAAGCAGCCTTCAGCAAGCGGGGAGTCCAATTCGGGTAGGCTTTGCCATCGGCGCCCATGAAGTAAGGATAGGTCGCTGCATCGTACTTGATCTCAGCGCCGGCCTTATCAGTGGCGTACTTCTGGATCTCAGCCAACAGGATTGTCTGCAGGCCTTCGATCTCATAGAACATACCTTCTTCAACATCGCCGTCGCCATCATAGTCAGGCGTGGAGGAGATCATGCGGATGTTCTTGAGGTCTTCAACAGCAGCAACGCCTTCATGGCAGTTGGCGCATTGATCAACCTTCACCTCGAGGGTATGGGGGTTGTGACAGCCCGTGCAGGAGTCGTAGCCCTTAACATGGGTGTTCTTGGAGTCGTAGCCCTTACCATCGTATTCATAACCACCATGGGTCATGCCGCCGTAAAGGGTGGCAGCCGCGGCGTAGTAATGAACATTGCGGAAACCGAGTTTGACATCGTTGCCCTGGTCATCCTTGACAGGAGCGGGAACGGCATCGGGGTCAACATTCTCACCGAACTTGGCGATGAGACCATCTACGCTGACCTTGGACTCGCGTCCCTGATGGCATTCCATACAACGGACATCGTCACCGGCTTTGATTTCAACACCGGAGGGGAAGATGACGGTTGTCTTGGAAATGGTGCCGGCATTGTGGCAGGCTTCGCATTGAATGCCTTGGGCATTCGCGGCTGCAACAGGGGCATCTACTTTATTGGCTTCAGAGCCGTCCACACCGAGGTAGTCTTGATAACCAGCGGTGCTATGGCACTTGGCGCATGTGGTGGGGACGCCATCGGGGTTTTCCGCGGCATCATCCCAATGACGGAAGGGTTCGCCGGCGATATCATTATGGCCAGAGCCTTTCCAGTCTTCCATGTACGGAACCACCACCTCGGGCGCGGCGGGGGCTTCGGGGGCTTCAGTCACTGCCGGGGAGGCAGCTTCAGTTGCTGCGCCGCCGCAAGCTGCTAAAACGGCGCCGGCAACGATCATGAGGCCGATCAAAACGAGCATTTTCTTCAAATTCATTTTAGTATTCTCCTTTTGTGAAAATGAAACAAAGTACCGATCCGATATTTTTCTGTTGTTCTGCCTCCTTTGGGTGGAGTAAGTGTTTTAGATTAACACATTATGAGGAATTACCTCGAAATTCTAAGCATCTTGAAGATTAATAACAAGTTAATTTGCAATGGAAAACGTGTGACAAAAGTCACTATAAATTGGACATATTATATAGACTTTTCAACCCCGGTACATTAAAACAGTTCAGCGACCCGATCCTATTTTTGAGGCGGTTATAAATTCTGCTTTTGTGGCATGGGCGAGTAATAAAAAAATATGGATTTTATGAGCGAACCTATTTTTAATTCCTCGTTCTTTTGTGAGCGTTAAAAAAATCACCCTCACAGGAATGATAAGAGGGTTAATTGACGCATTATCTCCTTGCATGTATAATTTTCAAACCCACCCATTGAAGGGAGGTCTAGCAGAGGATATATGGCGCTACGCGGAAATTTACGTGATTTCACGATCACACAACTTCTCAACCTGATAAACCTTGCCAGCAAGACCGGTACATTGGTTGTGGATGGACCTTCGGAACAGGCACATATTTCCTTTCGCGACGGCAAACTTGCCTATGCCAGAGTCGGCAAGGATGATGGAAGTCTGGCTGCTGTTTTGCATAAAGCCAACAAGATCAATGCCAATCAATATCGTGCGATCACAGACCGCGCAGGCCAGATGACCGATAAGGAGCTTGGCCTGCTTTTGATTAACGCAGGGTATGTGACCCAGGAAGATATCCTGATGAATTTGCAGGGATACTTTACGGAGATGATCAGAAGATTGTTCACGTGGGTGGAAGGCATCTTCCGTTTTGAAAATGAAATGCTCCCCCCGGCTGACCGCATTAATGTACGGCTTGATCTTGAGAACATCATCATCGAGGGGTCGCGCCAGTTGCGCGAGTTGGAACAATTGCAGGATGAGATCCCAAGCCTGGATATGGCTTTGAAATTCACCGAGCGGCCGTTAACCAATGTGAACTTGAGCGTGGAAGAGTGGAAGGTTGTAAAGTACGTCGATCCGAAAAATACCATGCGGCAGATCGCGAATACGAACAGACTGAGTGAAGTTCAGATTCGCAGGATCGTATATGGTTTGTTGCAGGCGGGATTAGTGGAGATGGCGCGTCCAGCCGGTGCGGTTCCTCCCCCCAACCCGAAGCAGTTCCCGACACAGGATAAACAAGAACAGAAAAACCTGATCAACAAATTGATCGGTCGCATTCGCACAATGTAGTCATCTGGGTCAGAAGGATAGGAATCATGAAAACGGTCAAAATGGTAGTGACGGGTCCATTCAGCGCTGGCAAGACTCAGTTCATTCAGTCTGTCAGTGAAATTGATGTGGTGGCCACGGAACGCAAGATTTCTTCAGACGAAGAACGCTCGGTAAAATCTGCGACAACAGTGGCAATGGATTTTGGCCGCATCACCGTGGATGAGGACCTGGTCCTTTACCTTTTTGGTACTCCCGGACAGAAACGCTTCGACTTTATGTGGGAGATCCTCTCTGAGGGCATGTTGGGTTTTATCGTAATGGTGGATAGCACCCGCCCCGAGACCTTCCGTGAGGCGCGCTCGATCCTGGAAACTTTCCGCGCATACGCTCCAACCCCTTATGTGGTGGCTGCCAATAAGCAGGATGCCGAAGATGCGTGGGAGATCGAGGATGTGCGGCACGCGTTGCGGCTTGATAGCAGCACCAAGTTATTGCCATGCGTGGCAACAAAGCGCGATACCGTGAAGACCGTCCTGCTTGAGTTGTTGTACAGTATCCTCAATGAAATGGATTCCTGAAAGCAGGGAAGCGGGTGATCATTTACTGTGTCTTCAATTACGACTGATCAAGGAATCGTTCATTATGAAGTCTACGGGCGCGGACGCCCTGTAATTCTTCTGCATGGCTGGCTTGGTTCTTGGGGGCTATGGCAGGAAACAATGGCATACCTTGGCGCTTTTTACCGCACCTATGCTCTCGATTTTTGGGGCTTTGGTGAATCGGGCAAGAAGCGCGAGACCTACGCCGTTTCAGATTTTGTGAGTCTTGTTAATCAATTCATGGAGCAGCTTGGCATCGTTCATGCACCCCTGGTGGGGCACAGCATGGGCGGTACGGTCTCTCTTTCGGTGGCGATCAACTATCCGGAGCGTGTGAGCAAAGTGGTCGTGGTGGGATCGCCCATGGTCGGCTCATCCCTTGCGCCTCTTTTGAAACTGGCCGGCTATCGCCCGATCGCATTCATGCTCTTTAATATGATGGGTGTTTTCCGTTCGGGGATGAGAGTGTACTCTCCTTTCATTTGCAGAGATCCCCGCTTTCCCGATATGATGGACCGCGACCTGTCGCGCACGACCGTTGAATCTTTTTTGCGTTCCATTGCATCCCTGCGCCGCACTGATCTAACTCCCATGCTGTCGCAGATCAAAGTGCCGGCGATGGGCATGTATGGTGACAAGGATGTCATTGTCCATCCGCTGCAATGGCAGCCCATGTTGAAAGGAATTCCGCACACAGTGGTTGAGCGTTTTCCCACTGCGGGGCACTTTCCCATGCTCGAAGAACCGACCGCATTCAGCCAGAAATTAAAATCATTCCTCGATAAAGAGCCAACTCCTTTATGACCGCTGAAACTTTTTTCTATCCGCAGAAAATGGGCAGGATCATTTTTCAAGGAATGGAGGAAGTGATCGGTCCGGCCGGGCTGGATGCGATCCTTCGTCTCGCGTCTCTCGATCAGTTCGTACAAAATTATCCGCCGCCTCACGCCGAGCGGACTTTTTCTTTTGAGCAGGTGAGTTCCATTCAAAACGCCCTTGAGGTGAAGTATGGTCCGCGGGGCGGGCGCGGGTTGGCATTGCGGTCTGGCCGCGCGTGTTTTACACACGGCATAAAAGAATACGGCTCCATTCTCGGGCTGACGGAGATGGCGTTTCGTCTTTTGCCGCTTTCAACAAAACTGCATACGGGAGCCAGGGCATTTGCAGAACTTTTCAATAAATATACCGACCAAAAGGTGCGGGTGGAAGAAAAAGACAATAAGATCTTTTGGCATATTGAGCGCTGCCCCCTCTGCTGGCAAAGAGAAGCCGAAGAACCAGTGTGTCACCTTGCGGTTGGATTGTTGCAAGAGGCGCTGTACTGGGTGAGCGGTGGCAAGGTGTTTCATGTGGAAGAAACGGAGTGCATTGCCCGGGGAGATGGCATGTGTACCATCGTGATAGACCAGACTCCGCTGTCGTGACCAGCCTGCAAACCCGGTCTGCCTCGCTTATCAGTTTTGTTACTTGAGCTGACTGCCCCATACTTTGATTTATAATCAAAAGATATGTTGAAGATCATCCTTCACGCCCAGAATCCGATCATGCCGTTTTGTGAACCTGCGCGTGAATTGCGAATCCAAAATTCCCCGCTCTGGCTTAATCAACGCAATCTGCTCGCTCCTTATGTGACGCGAGAAATGGAACTGAAACAGAACGAACCGTTACAGCCGGTCCGTGAACCTACCATTGTTTATCGCGACAACTTATTTTTCGACAAACCTTACATTGAAGCGTTCATGGAGGAAGCCATTAAGCGCAACCGCCCGGTGCGTGCCGCTTTCCGCTCGGACGACCTGGCTTTCCGCGAACACGCCTTGCCCCTCTCACGTTCATATACTCCCGCAGGGAGTTTGCACCTTGCCGACCTCTGGTATTACCCCGATGGTCCCAAAGCCGGGGTTGAGCCTCTGGTCATTGATATGAAGGCGCGCGAGATCGGCTACTACCATGTACCGACCTACATGGCCGATCAGACCGGAGATTTGGTCTTTCAAGTACCGCTCCGCTCTTTGATCGCCATTGACTCATGGGTGCATGTTTTTATTGCTGATATGGTGTTCGGTCAATTTTCGCGCGGGGCGCGTTTTGAAAACAGGGCGAGCGAAGAACTTTCCTTTAAATTGAAGATACTTGGCAAAGCCATTTATGAAGGACGACAGGTATTGGAATGTTCTGAGGCGGTTCAGATTGGCAAGAACTGTGTGATCGACCCGAGTGCGGTCATCAAGGGACCGGCGCTTATTGGCGATAACGTGACCATCAACGCCGGCGCAGTGATCGACAACAGCATTATTGGGAACAACGTCAATGTGGGGCAGGGAGCGCAGGTGATGCTTTCGGTGGTGGGCGATGGGGCATTCCTCCCTTTCCGCGCATCATTGTTCATGACCACCATGATGGAGAACAGCATGTTGGCGCAGAACACCTGCCTGCAAATGTGCGTCATTGGCAGGAACACCTTCATTGGCGCCGGATCGACCTGGACCGATTACAACCTGATCCCCGCTCCCATCCGCGCCCGCGATGGAAACGGCAAATTGAGCATCTCCAACCGCCCGGTGATGGGAGGCTGTGTGGGACATAATTGCCGCATCGGCGCCGGCATGATCGTTTATCCGGCGCGTACGATCGAATCAGATGTGGTGCTGGCGGCTTCCAACGAGCGGCGCGTGATCGACCGCGACATTGCCTTTGCAGACAGCGACCATCACCGCCTGAAACTTTCTCATTTGCACCAGACACCATATCATAAGGATTCGCAGGCAGACTCAGAATCTTGGTAACACTACATGGATAGCTTCGCATTCATCATACATCCCATCGATCCCAAACGAGATGTCAGCCGTAAATTCCCCTTGCTGGGGCGCATCCTCAATGAAAAGCAGATAGATTTTTTCTCAACCTTTTTTCCACCTATTTACATATCAGAGATCGAGGGCATTACCTCAAAATCCACAGGGAAATCTGTAAAAGGATGGTTCCTGGCATGTCCGTACACTCCGCGCCGCATGATGGAGTTGCCTGAGCGTACAGTCTATCGTAAAATTGTTCAGACCGGACGGATGGCCGAAAAACTTGGTGCAAACATCCTCGGGCTGGGAGCGTTCACCTCAGTCGTTGGCGACGCCGGAGTGACCATAGCCAACTCGCTCGATATTCCCGTCACCACCGGCGACTCGTTCACCATTGCAATGGCTGTGCAAGCCATTCGGGAAGCAGCCCGGGTGATGGAGATTAAAATAGAAGACGCGACTGTGGCTGTAGTTGGCGCAACCGGCGCCATCGGTCGGGTCTGCGCTGAACTGATAGCTGGTCAGGCAGCCCGGACATTGCTTGTGGCTCGAGATGAGAAAAAACTCGAAGCTCTACGAGACAGGATAAAGGTCCAGGCAAGAAGCGAGCTTGTGATCAGCACAAAAATGGATGTATTGAAGGATGCGCAGTTGATCCTGACCGTAACAAGTTCCATTCACGATGTGATCCATCCGCAGCACCTGCAGCCGGGTAGTGTAGTATGCGATGTGGCACGCCCCCGTGATGTTTCTGCAATGGTGGCATCGGTGAGAGATGATATATTAGTTATTGATGGTGGTATGGTGGATGTTCCCGGCCCCGTGAATTTCCACTTTAACTTCGGCTTCCCAGAGGGAAAAGTGTATGCCTGCATGGCAGAGACGATCGCCCTGGCACTGGAAGGCCGATTTGAAGATTACACGGTGGGCAGGGATATTACCATTG
Source organism: Anaerolineales bacterium (assembly GCA_017985935.1). Taxonomy (GTDB): domain Bacteria; phylum Chloroflexota; class Anaerolineae; order Anaerolineales; family Villigracilaceae; genus Villigracilis. The sequence continues at coordinate 35,012 of JAGNWT010000036.1, forward strand.
AAAGAGTAAGGGACATCACAGCCATTGCCGAACGGCATGGCTTCCGAATGAGCGGTTTCCGCTCGTTCGAGCGTGAAGTGACCGAGCAACAGATCGAAACCGTTCTGCGCAATGCCCGCAGCCATACGCGGCGTTTCGCGCAGTGATAATAAAATCAGAATCTTATTTCTACCGGTGGATTTTTCACATGAAAATTGTTCACAAAAAGAACGGTAGAGGAGGCCCCAATGGGTAATGCCCGCCTTTTGGTAGTGGAAGATGATATCGATATCGCCAACATGCTCAAGATCTACTTCACAGGTCTTCAATATGAAGTGGATATAGCAAACCGTGGACTGGATGCGCTGGAGAAGACCAAGCATGTTCTGCCGCACCTCATTGTTCTGGATATCATGCTGCCAGACATTGATGGTTATGAAGTGTGCCGCAACCTGCGCACCAGCACCCGCACCAGTCACATCCCTGTGATCTTCCTTACTCAAAAAGATGAACGAAGCGACAAGCTTCAGGGGCTCGAGCTGGGAGCGGATGATTACATCACCAAGCCCTTTGATATTGAAGAATTGAAACTGCGTGTGCAGGGTGCCATTCGCCGCTCTGAACGCGAAAGCCTCACAGATCCGCGATCGGGTCTGCCTGCGGGGCGTCTGATCGAAGAACAACTACGCCGCATCATCCGCGAGAAAGGCTGGGCTTTGCTGGATGTTCGCGCTTCCAATTTCGAAGCGTTCAAAGATGTGTACGGATTTGTAGCCGGAGATGACGTGGTGCGTTTTGCCGCCATGATGATCGGCGAAGTGGTGGATGAGCTCGGCACAACGAGCGATTTCATTGGGCATGCCGGCGGTGATAACTTCATCATCATCACCACCAACGACGCCGCGCCCGCCATCCGCCAGAGATTAAAGGACCGCTTCGCAACCGAAGTGCTCAGTCATTACAACTTTATCGATCGCCAGCAAGGATTTATTCAAGCTCCAACCGCCGAAGGTGGAGTGGAAAAGGTCGGCTTTATGACCTTGGCCGCTGGGCTGGTATCGCCGAACTTGCAATCCTTCGCTGATATTCGCGAAATCACTGAACTTGCAGCCGAAGCCCGGCGACAGGATGCTGCATCCAACACTCCTCCTGCCGCCTGAGAGGGTAAGTTTTTGCCATGTTCCCCGGATTAGGCATTAGCCTGGTAATCGCCGGACTAGTATTCATTTTACTGGTTTGGCTTGTTCTGCGCGTATCGCCGCGTATGCAAGCCCCGGCCCCGCAGGCTGATAACCGATCTCTCTCCTACCCCGAAACATCAAAATCGAATGACTCTGTGATCCTGCTTCAGCCCGGCGGACGGGTGGAGCACATGACCGATTCTGCGCGTATGCTCTTTGACCTGCGCGAAGACGAACCGTACGACCTGGAGCGGCTTGCGCGCCGTGTGCGCCCTTCAGACGACTTCCTTGATCTTTGCGCCAGCCCCGGGCAAAAGCGGGTTTCTCTTTCCGGCAAGGTGGTTGAGATCGCCTCCTTTGAAGTGCCGGGCGTGTACCCCATGATGCTGCTTTCTCTACGGGAGAAAGATCTTGCCCCCGCGCTTGAGCAAGGCAACGAAGCTTCCGATGAAATTTTGCAAGTGGTGACCGAGTTCAGTCAATCGATCGCTGCAAGCCTTGACCTTGAAACCACCATGCAATCCATCATGGATAATGTCAGCCGGCTTGTCCCATCGGACCTGCTTGAATTAAAACTTTGGAATGCTTCCGACCAGGCATTGATCCCTTATCGTTTTACAACTTCTGAAGAGGGATCGCGCAATGTGGTGACGCGGGCAGTCTCTTCGCAATTTGGCGGTCTTACCGATCAGTTAATGAAGCGCCGCATGCCGATCATGCTGGAAGACGCGCGCTCACGCCCCGAACTTGCTTCCAACGGCGAATTGCTTTCCATTCAAGCGTACCTGGGTATTCCACTGATTGCGGGCGGAGAATTGGTGGGTACACTCGAGTCCGGTCAACTCGGCGGCGGGACATTTGGTCAGCATGACCTGAATCTATTATTCCTTGTATCGGGTCAGGCTGCGGTCGCGATCCGTAATGCCAAGTTATATGAAGAAGAACAAAAACGAGTTGCCGAACTTGCAGGGCTCGCCAACCTTAATCAGACTCTTGGAACGGTGCGCGATATGCAAGATCTCTTCGCGCGGCTGGTGGGCAGCATCACTCCGCTGTTCGTTGCCGAGGTTGTCGGCTTCCTTCTTTATGATGATGAGAAGCGAACGCTTGAAGGAAAGATCCCATTTCAGGGACTTCCCTCACACCTTGTTGAGATCTACCGCGCCGATGTTCCCGCGGGCAGCCCCGCCGACAAAGTGATCTCCACCCAGGAGCCCATCATTACCCTGCACCCTGCCGGCGATGAGACCTGGCGTGTGCTGGGGCTTTCGGATATTGCCCTGGCGGCGAGCATGCACAGCACTGCATTGATGCCGCTCCTTTCTTCGGGACGGATGCTCGGTTACCTGCAAGTGGGTCATTATCATCAAAGGGGCGCTTCCTTCTTTTCACCGGAAGAGATCCGCTTGATGAGCATTGTGGCAAATCAAGCCGCGGCGATCATTGAAAATGTTTTGCTGGTTCAGCAGGCGCGCGCCCGTGCTCAACGCGCAGACTCCTTGCGCCGTATCGCCAGCCTTTCGGGTTCATCTGCCAAGCTGGAAGAGATCCTGAAATACTCGGTGCAGGAGTTGGCGAATCTGTTCCAGGCGGATGCAGGCGCGATCTTCCTGATGGATGAAACACGCGGAGAACTTCGCTTGCGCCGTGAATCGACCTTCGGTGTATCGGATGAAGTAAGCAGTTCCTTTCTTCAAATATTTGTCGATGACCCCAGTTACCGGTTAACCGTATCCGGCAGTCAGCGATCCTTCCTATCGGGTCGGTTGAGCGCAGACCGCCGCATCCTGCCTGCCTATCGTCCATTGGCGACCGCCCTGCGCATGGAGTCGGTGATGGTGGTTCCGCTCATCTCGCAAGATCGCGGTATCGGTGAGTTGATGCTTGGGAG